>JAATFH010000151.1 GCA_015655315.1 Terriglobales bacterium | reverse complement strand
GACATCATCACCATCCCCGGCATCATCAACCGCGACTTCGCCGACGTAAAAACGACGATGGCAGGCATGGGCTACGCCGTTATGGGCACCGCGATGCGCGGAGGCGAAAACCGCGCGATTGAAGCCGCACAGGCGGCGATGGCGTCACCCCTGCTCGAAGACGGCGCGATTGACGGAGCCAAAGGCATCTTGATCAACATCAGCGGATCAAGCTCGCTGAAGCTGAGCGAGGTGAATGCGGCATCGACGCTGATTCAAAACGCTGCCCACGAAGACGCGAACATCATCTTTGGCGCTGTGCTCGACGAATCGATGGGCGACGACGTCAAGATCACGGTCATCGCCACTGGTTTCCGCGAGGAAATGCCGGAGCGCCGCGATCGCATGTTGAACGCCGCGCTGCGCGAACCGGCACTGCCCCGTGTGCACGTCCAGACCCGCGTCGATGCCGCCGTCGAGGCGCCCCGCTTCATGAGCGAGGAAGAAGATGAGCCTCGCCGTCCGATCATCTCGATTCCCGTGCAGCCTGCAGCAGCCACGCCTGCGCTGGAACCTGTTTACGTGCCGGAGCCTGAAATGGTCGCTGAGCCGGAACCGGTCGCCGTGGCCGTAGCCGAACCTGCGCCGCAAACCGACATCTTCGGGCAGTTGCACGAAGACGAATCGGGCGAAAACCTCGATATTCCCGCATTTATGCGTCGCGGGGGTTTGTAAAATGAAGAAAGGATGGATAAAGTGAAAATACCGCTCGATAAAATCCATCTTTCTGTGAAGTAGAGTAGTCAGAAGATAAGAATCGGCATATTTTTGGCCGCAGGCGGGTTTGTATTTGCTGCCGGATGCACGATTCCGGATTCCGAAACGGAACGAGGGTGACCATTTCGGAACTATTTGATGGGGTAGCCTGATTCCTTGTAAGAAAATTCAGGCTTTATCTATGCGCAACATGCATTATGGCCGATAAGGGTAAGACGGCCTTCGAAGAGTAGCTGGGTTCAGGATGACACCATTGATGGAACGCATAGCGCACCTCGCTTTCCTGGTAGGACTGATTGCACTGCCCCTGTCGCTCATGGCTGGCGACACGAGTACGCATCGTTCCACCCGTCGCTCCCGCTCCCACGTGCAGGAATCGGCGGGCGCGCAGCAGCACATCTCGCATTTGCAGCATAGCCGCCGCGCTGCTCATGTGACTACCGTTTCCCTGACGACTCCAAGCCGTGGCCGTACGCGCCGGGCGAGCGTTGTCGTGCACCGTCACCGTTCGTATGAGCGCTTTACCGGCAACTCCTTCACCGATATCGATCTGACCAACGGCGATGTCATCGGTGGAGAAGATCCGGTCGTGCGTCAGGCTGCCATCGACGCTTTGGGCAACATGAACGGCACCGTCGTTGCTATCGATCCCAGCAACGGACGCATCCTGGCCATGGTCAACCAGAAACTGGCATTGTCGAGCGGCGCTGAGCCGTGCTCGACCATCAAGGTCTCCGTCGCCCTGGCCGCGCTCGATGAAGGCATCATCACCAAGGACACGCCCGTCAATCTCGGCGGTTCGTACCATCTGAACCTCACCGAGGCGCTGGCGCACTCGAACAACCTTTACTTTGAAACGCTCGGCCGCCGTCTCGGATTCGAGCGTGTTCGCCATTATGCCAATCAATTTGGACTGGGTGAGCTGGCGGGCTACAACATTCCCAACGAACAGCTCGGCGTCTATCCCGATCAGGAACTGCCATCAAGCCAGGGCGGCGTAGGCCGCATGTGCTCCTTCGGCGAGAGCGTCTCGATGACCCCGCTGCAGCTTGGCGCGCTGGTCGCCTCGATCGCCAACGGCGGCACGCTCTTTTACCTGCAGCATCCGACGACGCCTGAGGAGATTGCCAGCTACCAGCCGCGCATCAAGCGCACTCTCGATATCGCCAAGCTGATTCCTGAGATACAGGATGGCATGCATGCTGCCGTGCAATACGGGACGGCACGCTCGCTGCGCGCCAACTTCAACCAGTTTCCAGTGATGGGCAAGACCGGCACCTGCTCGAATAACGGCACGCGTTTCGGCTGGTTCGCCTCTTATGCCGACACGCAGTACGGTCGCATTGTGACTGTCTTCTTCCTTGAAGGTGGACGCCCGACCTTCGGCCCCAAGGCCGCCGAGTTGACCGGCCTCTTCTACCGCAATCTGTGGGACAAGAGCTACTTTGCTGCCCGGCAGTCATCGGAGACGGCGACGAAGACCCCCATCGGCGTTACCGAGTAATCAGTTTTCATTTGTGAGCAAATACGGCCTCCAGTTCGGAGGCCGTTTTCATTGAGCCAAAGTGAGAATTCTTCGTGACAAACGTTGTCATTCTGAGGAGTGTAACGACGAAGAATCCAAAGGGAGCTGGCATTAGAAAAATGCTGGCCGCTTTCCCGGTGAGAAAATTCCGAATATCTTTGCCGCACGAAACAGTGTCTGGATTCTTCGTCGTTACACTCCTCAGAATGACACCCTGCCTTTGCGATACGATTTCGACATGAAGATTCTCACCGCAGATGAAATGCGAACGACCGACCGCGTCACCGTGGACCGTTACGGCGTACCCTCGCTTGAGCTAATGGAGCATGCGGGCCGCGCCGTAGCCCATTTTGCCCTGCGCGAATTTCCGCACGCAACACACATCACCGTGCTTTGCGGCAAGGGCAATAACGGCGGCGATGGTTTTGTCGCCGCCCGCGTTCTCTCCGAAGCCGGGCGTAAGGTGAAAGTGCTGTTGCTCGGCTATCCGGCGGATCTCAAAGGCGACGCGAAGGAGATGTTCGAGCGTATGGAAATCGCGCCGGTGCTCGCTCCGGATGAAGAGTCCCTCGCGACAGCTCAAGTCACAGATCTGCTCGAACAATCGGAGCTGTTTCTCGATGCGGTTGTCGGCACAGGGTTTAAGCCTCCGCTCAAGGGTGTAGCGCTAGCGCTGCGCAATCAGGTCAACAGCCTCGCTGCTCCTGTGATTGCCATAGATCTGCCCTCCGGATGGGACGCAGACTCACGCGAATATCTCGTAGACGGAGCCTATCGGGCCGATGCCGTCGTGACCTTTACCGCTCCGAAGCTGGCCCACGTCTGCGGCAATCTTACCGACAGCGCTGCCAATCCCATTGTTGTTGCCCCCATCGGTTCGCCGGACGAGGCCATCGAGTCCGGCCTGAATCTTACCTGGGCAGGCGTCTCGAAGAAAATTACGGAAACTCCGCGTTCCGCAGAGAGCAACAAAGGCAAATTCGGTCATGTGCTCGTCATCGGCGGCTCCTACGGAAAAGCAGGAGCGCCCACCATGGCCTCGCTCGCAGCCTTGCGCACTGGAGCCGGCCTCGTGACTGCGGCCGTGGCCCAGCCCATCCTTGACGCAGTTGCCAGAATCACGCCCGAGTTGATGACGATTCCGCTTCGTGCAGGCGGTCAGGGCGAGATCAGCAGCAGCAACCTCGACTCCGACACGCTCAAGGAGCTTCTGGAAAAGAAAACCGTGCTTGCTATCGGTCCCGGCCTTGGACAGTCGCCCGAAACAGAAGCCTTTCTCCTCGGCCTGCTCGAAGGAACCGATCTCCCCACCGTCATCGACGCGGACGCGTTGAACATCCTCGCAAAGCATCCGGATAAACTCAATGGCCGCAACCGCCTGCTGGTGCTGACGCCGCATCCGGGCGAAATGGCACGGCTCGTCGGCATCAGCACCAGCGAAGTGCAGGCGAACCGCGAAGAGCTGGCGCGGCAATTTGCGACAAAACATCATGTCACGCTCGTGCTCAAAGGGTGGCGCACGCTCATCGCGCATCCCGACGGCTCCATCGCCATCAATACCACCGGAAACCCCGGCATGGCCAAAGGCGGCAGCGGCGACATCCTGACCGGCATCGTAGCCGCCATGCTGGCGCAATACCCTCATCTTGCCGGAGAGGCGGTCAACGCCGCCGTCTACCTCCACGGTCTGGCCGCCGACTTCGCCGTCCGCGAACAGGACGAGCACACTTTGCTCGCCACCGACACCATTGCGCATCTTTCAACAGCTTTTCGCTTTCGCTCCGAGGACAAAGACGGGTATGTTTGGGTACAGGGGATTCCGCGATGACACAGGCGACAGGCACGAAAGCTCACGAGTTCGAAACCAACAGCGCCGCCGATACCATTCGTGCCGGCCATGAGATCGCGAAACTGCTCACACCGCCCAAGTTCCTGATCCTGAAAGGCGACCTGGGCGCGGGCAAGACCACGCTGGTCAAGGGCATCGCCGAGGCCCTTGACGCAGCCGAGCCGGACGAGGTCACCAGCCCGACCTTCACCCTTATGCACGAATACGAAGGCACGCGCCACGAGCACGGCAAAGACGAGCCGGTGATGCTCTACCATCTCGATCTTTACCGCATCGAGCAAGAGCGCCAACTCGACTCGCTGGGTCTCGACGAGATCGCGACGCCCGACGCCATTGTTCTCGTCGAATGGGGCGACAAGTTTCCCAGCGTGGCGAAGCGCAGTAACGGCGAGATTGTGATGAAGACTACTGGCGGGGACTCGCGGAAAATCACGCTGACGCTCAAGGACTAGCGTAAGCCAGGAGTGTCCGCTTATGAATTGTCATCCTGAGCAGAGCGAAGGATCTGTTTGTCTATGAATCTATAGTGCGGCGCGAAGCGCCATCCTACAGTCCACGTGAAGGTGGAACCAGCAAGCGTGTCGCAAGCCATCGAATCGCCGCCCATCACCACACAGCACCATCTCAAGCAGACCCTCGGCACCTGGCAGCTCTGGGGCATTGCTGTCGGTCTTGTCATCTCCGGCGAATACTTCGGCTGGAGCTACGGATGGGCCAGCGCGGGCACGCTTGGCTTTCTCGTTACCTCGCTGCTGATCGCGGCGATGTATGCGACTTTCATCTTCAGCTTCACCGAACTGACCTGCTCCATCCCGCACGCAGGCGGCCCATTTGCCTATGCCCGCGCGGCGTTCGGTCCCATTGGAGGCTATTTTGCCGGTGCAGCCACGTTGATCGAATTCGTCTTCGCGCCGCCCGCCATCGCGCTGGCAATAGGGTCGTATCTCAATGTGCAGTTTCCGTCCCTGGCTCCGAAACATGCGGCACTGGGCGCCTATCTCGTTTTCATGACGCTGAATATAGTCGGCGTGCAAATTGCGGCTGCCTTCGAGCTTTTCGTAACGCTGCTCGCCATCTTTGAGCTGCTCGTTTTCATGGCGGTCGTCGCGCCGGGCTTCCATTTCGCAAACTTTCTTCGGGGAGGATGGGCAGGGCAGGATCACTTCAGTGCGCACGCCATCCCCGGAATCTTCGCCGCCATTCCGTTTGCGATATGGTTCTTTCTGGCGATTGAAGGCGTTGCCATGGCGGCAGAGGAAGCCAAAGATCCCAAGCGGTCGATCCCCATCGCCTATATGGCGGGCATCTTCACGCTGGTAGCGCTCGCCATCGGCGTCATGCTTTTTGCCGGAGCAGCCGGTGACCGGACCAAGCTCGCGAACATCAACGACCCGCTGCCGCAGGCGATGAAGATCGTCGTCGGAGCGCGCAGCGGCTGGCTGCACATGCTCGTCTGGCTCGGACTCTTTGGTCTGGTCGCATCGTTTCACGGAATCATCCTGGGTTATTCGCGCCAGATATTCGCCCTCGCCCGCGCTGGATATCTTCCGCGCTTTCTCGCCAGCGTGCATCCGCGCTTCAAGACACCGCGGCTCGCAATTCTCGCTGGAGGCGTGGTCGGCATCGCCGCTATCTACAGCGATGAATGGATCACCTTCGGTGGCCAGACACTCACTGCAAACATCGTTACCATGTCCGTCTTTGGCGCGATCCTCATGTACATTCTCAGCATGCTCGCGCTCTTTCGCCTGCGCGGCAAGCAGCCTGATCTGCACCGAAGCTATAAAGCGCCGCTGTATCCATTGTTTCCCGCCTTCGCTCTCGTCTGTTCCATCTTCTGCATGGGAACAATGCTTTACTACAATCGTCTGGTCGCGCTTGTGTTTCTGGGGTTGCTTGGCGCAGGATTTATCTACTTCCTGCTCACGCGCCATCAACGCGAACGCGCCATCGATTAAGAACTGTCATTCTGACCCTGAGGTACGAAGGGGAAGAATCCAGGCCATGACTTTGTAGCCACAAGTGTGATTGCTTCCTTGTTTCATTCTTAGGTTTCTGAAATACCGAAAATCCTGCATGCTCAATGAATTCGCATTAAACTACAACGCAGCCATGACCTACACGCACACCATCGGCAGCCGCACATGGCGCTTCGACGATCTGAAGACGCTGCTGGCAAAGTCCAGTCCGGCGCGCTCAGGAGACGAACTTGCAGGCATCGCCGCCGGAAGCGAAGAGGAGCGGGTCGCGGCGCGCATGGCGCTGGCTGAAGTGCCGCTGAAGCGCTTCCTTGAAGAGGCCGTCATCCCATACGAATCCGACGAGATCACGCGTCTCATCATCGACACGCACGACGCAAACTCATTCAATGAAATCGGCCATCTCACCGTGGGCGATTTCCGTAACTGGCTGCTCAGCACGAGCACCGACACCGACACGCTGACCCGTATCGCGCCAGCTCTCACTCCGGAAATGGCAGCAGCTGTTTCCAAGCTGATGCGCAATCAGGATCTGATCCTCGCCGCGCAGAAGTGCCGCGTCGTCACGCGCTTCCGCAACACCATCGGCCTTGAGGGCCGCATGTCGGTGCGCCTGCAACCCAATCATCCGACGGACGACGCTAAGGGCATCGCCGCCTCGATGCTAGACGGCTTGCTCTATGGCTGCGGCGACGCGGTCATCGGCATCAACCCAGCGAGCGACAGTCTGGCAGCGGTCAGAACGCTGCTCGACATGCTCGACAAATTCCGCGAACGATATGAAGTCCCGACGCAGTCCTGCGTCCTCACGCACGTCACCACAACGATGCGGGCCATCGAGCAGGGCGCGCCTGTCGATCTCGTCTTCCAGTCGATTGCAGGAACGGAAAAAGCAAACTCGAGCTTTGGCGTAAATCTCGCGCTGCTCAAAGAAGCTCGCGAAGCCGCACTGGAACTTCGTCGCGGCACAGTCGGCGACAACGTCATGTATTTCGAAACCGGGCAGGGAAGTGCTCTCTCCGCCGGCGCGCATCATGGAGTCGATCAGCAAACCTGCGAGGCCCGCGCCTACGCCGTAGCCCGCGCCTTCAGGCCGCTGCTGGTGAACACGGTCGTCGGCTTCATCGGACCTGAGTATCTGTACAACGGCAAGCAGATTACCCGCGCCGGGCTCGAAGATCATTTCTGCGGCAAGCTGCTTGGTCTGCCGATGGGCTGCGATATCTGTTATACCAACCACGCCGAGGCCGACCAGGACGATATGGACACGCTGCTTACGCTGCTCGCCGTCGCGGGTGTGAACTTCATCATGGGGGTTCCCGGAGCCGACGACATCATGCTCAATTACCAGAGCACCTCGTTTCACGACGCGCTCTATGCGCGGCGCATTCTCGGCCTCAAGCGTGCCCCGGAGTTCGAAACGTGGCTCGAAAAAATGGGCATCACCGACGGCCAAGGCAGCCTCGCCGACCGCCTGCCGCCCAGCGCCGCGCGCTTACTTGAGAGTGCATGAGCGAAATCATCGAGAATCCGTGGGCGCGCCTGCGCAGCTTCACGCATGCGCGTCTCGCACTGGGCCGCGCCGGAGATAGTTTGCCGACGAGCGAAGTTCTGGCATTCAATCTTGCCCACGCACAAGCCCGCGATGCAGTTCACAACATGCTCGATACAGATGGCATTGCGAGCGACCTGACCGCGTCAGGCTTCCAATCGATCGTGGTCCAAAGCGCCGTCCGCGACCGCGCCGAATATCTCCGCCGCCCGGACCTGGGCCGTAAGTTGAATGACGCGAGCCGATCAGCGCTTATTGAGAGCACCTACCTTGACGGCTGTCATCCTGAGCGCGGGGCCGAAGGATCTACTTCACCCGATGAAAGCCGGTGCGAAGCGCCTTCCATTGTTTTCATCGTCGCTGATGGTCTCTCCGCGAGAGCGCCCGCACGTCATGCGATCCCGGTTCTGCGGGAAATCTCAGGCAAACTCGAAGGCTGGCGCATAGCTCCCATCATCATCGCGACACAAGCCCGCGTCGCGCTTGGCGACGAAATCGGAGAGCTTCTCCATGCGGAGATGACGGTCATGCTCATCGGCGAACGCCCCGGCCTCAGCTCGCCGGACAGCCTCGGCATTTACCTGACCTACAGGCCGCGCGTCGGCTGCACCGACGCCGACAGAAACTGCATCTCCAACGTGCGCCCACAAGGATTGAGCTACGAAGCCGCAGCCCACAAGCTGCACTATCTGATGACGGCCGCGCGCAGAATTGGAGCTTCCGGCATCGCGTTGAAAGACGAAAGTGAAACCGCCTTTTTGCCGGGTGTTTAGGCTGACGGCTTGTCAGCAAGAATGAGCGGCGAAGGAGCAGGCGCTTCCATCGTTCGTATGTTGACGAACCCAATGGCCTCCAGCCACTCTTTCACCTCTTCAAACGAAAAGGTTGTTCCCTGATCGGTGTGCACCAGCATATTGAGGGTGAAGATCAAGCCCATCATCGGGCCGGTGCGCTCCTTGTTGACAAGAAACTCGGCTATAGCCACCGTGCCGCCGGGCTTGAGCTGGCCAAAGACACGCTGCAGCAAAGATCGGCTGCGCTCCGCTCCTTCACTGTGCAGGATATGCCCGAGCGTCACCACATCGTAGCCATCACCCGCGTCTGCCTTGAGCGTATCTCCGGCCACGAAGCGGTATTGGTCCGATAGCTGAAAGCGCTCCACGCAGCGGCGGGTCGTGCCCAACACCCGCTCGAAATCTACCGCTGTCACCTGAGCCTGTGGCGCTGCCTGCGCGATTCCGATGCCCCACACTCCGGAACCTGCAGCCAGATCGAGAACGCGTATCGGCTGCCCTGCAAAACGTGGCGCCAGCGAATGGCCCAGCGCGCTCGCAGCGGCAAAATTCATGGCGAAGAGAGATTCGACGAAATGTTCAAAGAACTCTCCGCCTATATTTTCCTGGTTAACACTCGTCACCGGCTGCCCGCTCTTCACCGATTCGCTCAGATGCGTCCAGTTCGGCAGGATCTGATCGGTCGCATGCCGGATGACGCCGCCCACAAACGCCGGCTTGCCCGAGACGAGGAATTTCGCGGCATCGTCGGCCAGCCGATAGCGGTCGCCCTCTCTTTGCAGAAGTTCCATGCCCGCCAGCATTTCGGCCAGCGCAGAAATACCGCGTTCCGAAGACCCCGTTTTGGCGGTGAGCTCCGGAAGCGTGAGTGCCGTTCCGTCCAACGCATCAAAAACGCCGTTTGCAATTGCGGCTTTCAGAATCAGAGGAAATGCAAAACCCCAGGCATAGCGCTGGATGCGTTCCTGGGTTACAGGCTGCGATGTTGGATTATTCATGCGGGCGGGCTGACCTTACCTTGCGTGGTTTGGGTGCAACGGAATTCTTGCATCCCAAACTCAACCTGTCACGTAAAAATCCCGCGCAGACAACAGAAGCCCGCAAAATGCGGGCTTCGAAAATATGTGGTCACTTCTTTTAGAAGCCCATGATGTTGTAGCCGCAATCTACGTAGATGGTTTCACCGGTCACGCCGCTCGATAAATCGGAAGCAAGAAAGAGTGCCATGCCGCCGACTTCCGACTGTTCTACATTGCGATGGAGCGATGCCCGGTCCGCATGCGCCTTGAGCATGTCGCTCAATCCGCCGATGCCTCGTGCCGCCAGCGTCTTGATCGGCCCGGCCGAGATCGCATTGACGCGAATATTCAGCTTGCCGAGATCGGCCGCCAGGTAGCGCACCGTCGCTTCCAGCGCGGCCTTCGCGACGCCCATCACGTTGTAGTGCGGAACGACCTTCTCCGCGCCGTAATATGTCATCGTCATGATGCTGCCGCCCTCTGTCATCAACGGAGCAGCCGCCCGGCTCAGCGCGATCAGCGAATACACGCTCACGTCGTGAGCGACACGAAAGCCCTCGCGCGAGGTCTGCACGAAGTCGTTCTTCAATTCTTCACTCGGGGCGAACGCGACACTGTGCACCAGCACATGCAGCTTGCCGTAGCGTTCTTTCAGTTGCTCGAAAACCTGCGTGATCTCCGCATCGTTGGACACATCGCACTGAAATGCCTCGGCTCCCGGAAGATCCGCAATCAATCCCTCGGCTTCCGCCTTCAGCCGTTCATTCTGGTAGCCGATCGCAAGTTTCGCGCCCGCCTCATGCAGCTTCTGCACAATAGCCCAGGCTATGCTGCGCTTGTTTGCGACTCCAAAAACGACGGCAACCCGTCCTTCAACATTCAACATGCAACTCTTTCCTCCGAACACGTAAGAATATCAGCCGCCAAGGTCAACCAACTCTACTCGATCGATCTCTTCTCCCAGAAAGCGCGTGCCTAGCCTGCGAAATTTATCAATGGAGTCGGTCGCATAAAATCTGCGCTCGCCAATGCCCTGGCGAACATAGTCGAAGAGCGCAGCCGATACCTGCGCCGCGGTGACCTCCGCCGAATCGATCACGCGCAAATCCGGAACGGTGCGCTCAATCTGCGAGCGCAGCAGCGGATAGTGCGTACACCCCAGCACTAACGTATCCGGCTTCAGGCCCGGCTCCCGGGCTTGCTCCAACAGTTCCGAAAGATAAATCCGGAGTACTTCCAGCGTGACCGGATGTTCGAGCCACCCCTCTTCCACCAGAGGAACAAGCAGCGGACAGGCTTTTTCCAGCGCCCTCAGGCCATGCTCCGCGCACGCTCGCTCATAAGCATGACTTTGTACCGTTGCGTCTGTTGCAATCACCAGCACATCCCCGGTCAGGGATGAAATCTGCGCTGCATTCGCGCCTGTCTCAATCACGCCCAGCACCGGCACGCGCACGGCCTCTTTAATCGCATCGAGAGCGAGGGCGCTTGCCGTGTTGCACGCAATCACAAGAAACTCCGAGCCCTCCTCGACCAGAAAGCGGGCGCTCGAAACCGCATAACGCGCAATCGTCGCCTGCGATTTCGATCCATACGGCAGCCGCGCCGTATCGCCCAGGTAGATATAGTCCGCCGCCGGAAGCTGCTTCAGCAGCGCGCCCAGCACCGTCAATCCGCCAACCCCGGAATCGAAGACGCCGATCTTCATTGCCGTACCGCCGTCTGCGTATCCGATGCAAGATAAACGCGCGTAAGGTCGGCATGGCCTGCAAGCGTATCTTTCTGCTGGCCGTCTACGAGAAAGCGCACTTCTGTAATCTGCGGAAGGTTCGCATGCAGTGTGGCAATCATGGAAAGCAACGTCAGCGTCTCCGGCTCGATCCCCGAAGGTTGCGCCTGCACAAAGACCGCGTTCAGGTTCACTACCGCCATCTCTCCCTGCCCACCTTTCTGCTGCGGCACCGGCATCAGAAACACCTCGTCCACACCCGACGCATTTGCAATTGGATGCGTTGATTTAGGCGCGGCATATTCTTCCAGCAGTTTTTGCATCAGCACGCGTGCACGGGCGTTGGGGTCTTTCGGCATAGGAAATTTGCGTTCAACAGAAATGAGCGATCCATCCATATCGTTTGCGACGAGCAGCGTGATCGTTTCCACCTGTGCTGTCGACAGCGCCGTCGATAGCGTATTCATGGGCTGGCTGTCCGCTGCCATGATCAGGCGGTCATGCGCGCGCTCCCGCATGCGAATCAGCACCACGGCCATCACCACCGCGGCGAGCAGCATCGCTCCGAACAGAAAGCGTTGGAAGCGGGTGATCACGGCTGTTGCCTCCAGTCGTTTTTCCACTGTGTCAGAGCGGCAGTCAGCGCGTCGAGGATCCGGTTCTGGTAGCCCACGTCTGTTAGCGGCGTGGCACTCGTCGTATTACCTCCGGCCAGTGGAGCAATTTCTACCGCCACCGCAGGACAGGCAAAGCTATCCATAGGCTGCAGCGATGTGCGCCCCAGAGTGACCGGAACCGCCGTATGCCCGAGCGCTGTGCTGATCTCCGAAGACAATCGCAGGCTCTGCGTCGCATAAGCGGATTGCCCAGTTTGCCACGGCAGAAATTTTGTATATGGAGTGGGCGCGAGCGACGAAGTGAAGAGATGCACGCCGCTTCCGGTTGCCGTGGCGTGCAGCGTGATGCAGGCCGCGGCCATCGCGTGATTCGCAGCTTCACCGCGCGCCACCATCGAGACGGCGGTGTCTGTGTCGCGCGTGGTGATGACCTGAATGCCATGCGAGGCAAGCGCCTGCCGCAGGCGCACGGAAAATCCAAGCGTCAGGTCTTTCTCCAGCAGCTTATCGGTGAAGCGCGCTCCGACATCGCCGCCGCCGTGCGCCGCGTCCAGCACGACAACATATTGCGGCTGCACTTGCGCCCTGGTCGCAGGAGGCACCGCGGGCAGCTTGCCCATGTCAGGCAGAGTCGATTGTGGCGGAGCCTCCTGCGCGGCTGCTGCACCGACGGCGAGCAGCGCACACAGGCTCAACAGCATTTTCCGGAAATCAGTCCAGTGGATAGATAGCAAGGCCACTCAATAGTTTAGGGAAAAAGTCGGTAGATTTCTGCGGCATTACTTCACCCGCAAACGCAATCTCGCGCAGCTGCGCCATCGTCACCGGGTTCATCAGGAATGCCACGTCTGCATCCCCGCGCACCACCTGTTCGATGGCCTCGCCCGCATCCCGCAGATAGCGCAGGTTGGTCTGCTCGCGAATCGCTTCCGGCGTAATGCCCAGTAACTGCTCCAGAACCAGTCCATGCAACTGCGCGACGTCGAGCTGGCGCTGCCGCTCGGAAAGATTTCCAAGCGCCTTCGCAACCGCGTACAGTTTTGCCGTCAGAAGATAATTTCCACTCTTCGTCACGGCCAGCAGCGCGGTCTTCTCCGCGCCGCCGGCGGCGAGTTTTGCCTGCAGATCTGCGATTTCCGTCAAAGTCACTTGCTCTACATCAAAATAAGGCTTCGCCTGCTCGATGAATGTTGAGGGGACGAAATCTTTCAGCCCGAAGACCACGCGATGCGTCGGCAGAATCACCAGGCCCTCGGCATCCATGTTCACGAAGGTCATCATCACCGCGGCTTCCGGATAGGGCGGCTGCGGCAGCGCATAGCTGTTGCGCTCACTCGACGCAGGCTGTGCGGGCGCGTGTTCTTTCGAGTAGTTCAGCGCCGTCTCGTAGCGATGGTGCCCGTCAGCGATGATCAGTTTCTTATCCGCAAGCTCGCTGGTCAGAATATTGATCGTATTTTCGTCGCTGATCGTCCACACACGATGCAGTACGTCATACTCGTCGGTTACTTCGATATCCGGGGTGGCGTCTTCATCGAAGAGCAGCTTCTCCGCCGTCAGGCCTGGATCGGAGTAGAGCATGAAAATCTGTCCAAAGTGTGCGCGGGTAGCCCGCAGCAGGTTCAGGCGGTCGGATTTCGGCTTCGACAGGGTCTGTTCGTGCCGGAAGACCACGCCTTCGCTGTAATCATGCAGTCCGCCGAGCGCGATAAAGCCGCGCCGTTCGAGAACCTGCCCGTTCGATCCGGGGACGGTGAACTTCTGTGAGTAGGCGAAGACACAGGGTTCAGGCTCCTGCGCCAGCACGCCGCTGTCCCGCCAGGCGGTAAAGTCGTGCGCCGCACGGGTATAGACATCGCCCGTTTCCTTGCCGTCGAACAACTACGGCAGCCCGAGAATAATGCGAACCAGGTTGTAAGGACTCTTCTGGTAATAAGCCTGCTGCATGGCAGGCGTGATCTTGTCATAGGGCTGCGTGACGCAGTCCTCCACCCGAACCAGAGAGGGGTTGTAGCGCAGTGCGCGAAACGGATAAACACGGGCCATGCGAGCGGTCGTAACTCCCGGAATGCCGGAAAATCCAGCGTAACGTCTGATTGTATCTCACGCATTTCCAGAGATTTCCGCGCGGATCACCATTTCCCGGCCCTGTGAGTGCCATTTGACCCCGGAATAGAACGTTTGGCCGTATTCGTTCTCATGGCATCGAAATCTTCATAGACGGATCATCGATATGCCGTGCTACGATGCTGCTCAAGAAGGACGGGGGTACATACGCATGGCGCTCTTGCTGGGGCGCAAAAACGCTCGCTCGACCCCTGGAACTGCATACCGCTTCTCCGCAGTGATTCCCCTCATACTGCTTGCGGTCGGCTTCAGCTTCTGTGCACCCAAAGCCGGTGCGCAGGAAGACGAATTGAACAAAGTCCACGTACCCCCACCCGCGCCTAAGCCCGATCCTACTTTGCAGCCGCCCGCGCTTGAGGGCGAGACAGCAATGACGGCCCGCCGCAACGAGCGCATCCGGGTGGATGTCAATCTGGTGCTCGTGCCGCTGGTGGTGACCGACCCCATGGATCGCCTCGTGACCGGTCTCGAAAAAGAAAATTTTTTCCTTTACGAGAGCAACAAGCTGCAGACCATCAAGACATTCTCCCAGGAAGACGCCCCGGTTTCTATCGGTATCATCTTCGATCTCAGCGGCAGCATGGCCAACAAGATTATCCGCGCGCGGGACTCCATCATGCAGTTCATGCACACAGCCAATCCCCAGGACGAGTTTTACGTCATCGGCTTTAACGACCGTCCGGAGCTGATCGAAGACTTCACCTCGTCTCCCCAGGACATTGAAGCCCGGCTGGCCTCCATTCATGCCGAACACCGCACGGCGCTGCTCGACGCCATCTATTTCGGCCTGAGCAAAATGAAGGCGGCCAAGTACGAGCGGCGCGCCATCCTCATCGTCTCCGACGGCGGAGACAACCGCAGTCGCTACACCGAAAATGAAGTCCGCACGACGGTGCGTGAGTCGAACGTGCAGATTTATTCGATTGGCATCTTCGATCCCTATGCTGCCACGACCGAAGAACGCCTCGGCCCGATGCTGCTCAACGACATCTGCAACGAGACCGGCGGACGTCTCTTTCGCGTCGATGACATCGCGGAGATGGGCGACATTGCTGAGAAGATCAGCGCCGAGCTGCGCAACGAGTATGTGCTTGGATATAAGCCGGAGGATGAACGGAAAGACGGCAAGTGGCGTAAAGTGAAGGTAAAGCTGGTGCCGCCTGCGGGGCTGCCTCAGCTTACTGTTCATGCTCGCACCGGATACTATGCGCCTTTGCAATAAACGGCATATTTTCTTCTTTTTTCTCTTCGCCGCGTCTTTCTATGCAGTCCTGGCCCAGTCACCCGCGCCTTCGCAGCCGGCTTCTCCGCCGCAGCAAGCTCCCTCCAGGCCGGAACAGCAACCGCCGCTTACAGTGGACCGCGATCCGATTGTTTCGCCTGATGATGCCGACAATCAGCCGGTCAGCCCGTCGAATCCCAACGCCCTCAAGCCAGGCACGTCCCTGGACCGGGGTCAGAAGGGCGGCTTTACCTTCCGCCGCGACGTCGATGAGGTCGTGCTCAGCGTTACCGTCCTCGACGACAACGGCCGCATCGTCAACGACCTCAAGCAGGACGACTTCCACATCTTCGAAGACGGAGTGCAGCAGACCATCGCTTCGTTCCAGCACCAGGACATTCCCGTTTCCATGGGCCTTCTCGTCGATAATTCCGGCTCCATGCGCGACAAGCGTCTGGCCGTGAATGCTGCCGCACTCGATCTGGTCAAGGCATCGAATCCACAGGATGAGGCCTTTGTCGTCAACTTCTCCGACGAGGCTTTTATCGATCAGGACTTCACCGCCGACATCACAAAGCTGCGCGACGGCCTCGCGCACATCGACTCGAAGGGCGGCACGGCACTCTATGATGCCGTCGTCGCTTCAGCCGATCAGCTTGCGAAGGGCGCGAAGAAGTCGAAACAGGTTCTGTTGATCGTCACCGACGGCGAGGACAACGCATCGAGCCTGAACCTTGAGCAGACCATCCGTCGCGTACAGGATCTGCAGGGACCGGTCGTTTATTCCATTGGGCTGCTCTTCGGCGATTCAGGAGGAGGCCGAGAAGGCCGCCGCGCCAAGCGTGCCCTGCAGATGCTTTCCCAGGAAACAGGCGGCATCGCCTACTTTCCCAAGTCGCTCGAAAATGTAGACCAGATCTGCGCCGAAGTCGCACGCGATATCCGCAACCAGTACACCATCGGCTACCACTCGACAAAACCCGCCAGCCAGGGTGGGTTTCGCATCGTGAAGGTCCAGGCCAGCGCTCTCGGACGCAGCAAGCTCGTCGTCCGCACCCGCAGCGGCTATTACCCCAAGGTCGACGGAAAGAGTACGGCGGCAGATAAAGCAGCCGCCGATCAAACAGGACCTGCGAAGCAATAATCCGGGGAAGAGGGACTCAGCCCCCGACCACGTCATTCTGACGACCAGCGGGAGGAAGAATCCATGCGCTGTAGGCTTATGCATCCAGCGTCAACAGCTTCTTCTCGAGTTCTGAGTTTCATTGGACTAGCAACGACAGGACTGCTAACGTACTTCCGCCACTGACTCTGCCTTCATCTTCGTGCCTGATAGCGTCTCCAGCCACGCCGCGACAGGTCCCACCAGATCAAATATCCTGCCACAGCCGCCAGCACAAAGAGCACGGTCCCGGCGATCCAGTTGCCGAAGATAAACTTGCCCAGCCCAAAGAGTGTTCCATAGACCAGCACACATCCCATCGCGGTATCGAAGGCATTTGCGGCAAAGTCGCGTACTTCAGGCAGTTCGGGAGCCTGCTTTGCAATCCGTTCCCAGCCGTAAACCGCCGGATGTACTCCCCGGTAGAAATGAAGCAGCGTCGATTCCTTCTCCGCAGGTGTGACGAAGGTGGCGACAAGCCATGCAATCGTCGTAATTCCAGCAGTGATAAGAGTCGATTTTGCAAAGACCACCGCGTTGTTCCCGGTGAAGGCCACATGCGAAAGCCCAAGCGCCACAACCGCGGCGACGATCATCGCCGAAATCTCGCTCCAGGCATTTATGCACCACCAGAACCAGCGCAGGATGTAGACCGCGCCCGTGCCGGCGCCCAGATTCAGCACCAGTTCCCAACCGGCGCTGATGGAAGTCAGCTGGCTGGCCACATATCCGCTGGCCAATACCAGAATCACGGTGATGATCTTGCTGACGAAGACATAGTGTTTTTCGCTACCTGAACGCACCCAGAAGCGGCGATAAAAATCGTTCACCAGATAGGAAGTACCCCAGTTCAACTGCGTGCCAATCGTCGACATGTAAGCCGCAAGAAACGACGCTACCATCAGTCCGCGCAGCGCCGGAGGTAGATAATCGCGCAGCACCATCACATAGCCCTGCTGCGGATTCGCCGCATACGCCGCGCTCGGATGCAGTCCGCCATGCGGCGAATACACCGCCAGCGCGACCAGTGAAGGACAGGATATTGGAAGTCGGTTGCCCGGCGGCTCGTGTTGCCTCACCCACAACCGCCAGTTGCAGCTTCAACGCGTGCATGCCGCCCATCTGCGAGACTGCCAGCCACGCCAGCACGATGATCATTGCCATCTTCAGCGCAAACTGGAACAGGTCGGTGACGAGCACGCCCCAAAGCCCGCCGATAAACGTGTAAAGCCCGGTGAAGGGAACCAGGATGAAGATGCAGATCGCAAGCGCCGTGTGCCGCGGATCGCCCAGCGTGTAATGCAGCAGCGAATGCCCGCCAATGCTCAGCGAGAAATACTTTCCCGCGTCATCACTTTGCTCTTGTAGGATCTGCCCTCTCTCAAGGGACGAGAGGAATCAGTGCACTTCTTTGAAATCGAAATATGCGAGATTCATATTTCCCTGCGTGAGGATGTGAATGGTCAGAACACTCTGCCCTGCGGGGAGTTGAAGCGCGACAAAGTTCTGCAGCACGTTCCAGTGATGCCACTGCCGCCATGCAATGGGATCGGACGTGTTGAAGGTCGAAACGATGTTCAGCGGCCCGGTCACAGGAACCTGGTTCACGTCCATGGAAATGACTCCGCCGCGATTCGAAGTGTAGAGCAGATCGCCCTTGTAAGTACCAGCCTTCTTGGTCTGCACGGTGATGTTGAACCATTCGCCCGGCTCGGTCCATCCCACGTAGAGCTGGTTCTCCGGCGGCTTCACCCGGCTGTAAGGATTGTTGTCGATCTCGTCGTGAAACTTGGTGTAGGAAGTGTCGACGCTCTCGTCCATCCGGAACTGATTCAGATAGGTGCCGTCCGCAGGGTTCAAGCCGCCGCTGCCCAGATTTTTTTCGGTAGTGTCGAAGTACGCGACTCCCGGACCGCCCAGGTCATAGTAGGCACACTGCACGCGTCCGGGAATTGTCTGCGCGCCACCCTTGTAGCGTCCGTCCTGATACGGTGTTCCTTTGTAGCTGCCCTGAGGATCGGGTTCCTGCGCATGGATGGCAGGCGCCATGAGTAAGCCCAGGACTGGCAGAAGCAGATAGGATCGACGCACGTTTCCCCCGGAAATCAGTCTACGGTGAAATGACGGAAGTCAGTTTACTTCTTTTGGCAGGTGGGGCACCAATACGCGGTTCGCCCCGCCAGGTCTGCGCGTTCGATCTTTGTGCCGCAGACGAAGCAAGGCTTGCCATGCCTCCGGTAGACATAGCGCTCTTCGTCTTCGCGAACAGGGCCGCTCTTGTGGGGCCGGTTTTTTGCGAGCGTGGTCACATAACGGGTATCTTTCACGCCCGCGCCCATCAGTTTCTTCGCATCGTTCCAGATGCTTTTGAGCGCCGCCTGATCGACGTCTTTTCCCGGACGCAGCGGATGTATCCGCGCCCTGTAAAGCAGCTCCGCACGATAGATGTTGCCGATGCCCGCAATCACGGACTGGTCCATCAACAGCGCGCCGATCGGAGTATTGCGTTTGGCGATCTTCTCGAATGCGAGTTTCGGATCGGTGCCGGGAATCAGCGGATCAGGGCCGAGCCGCCTGAGAAGCGATTCCCATTTAGCCTGCGTGAAGATCGAAGTATCGGTGCCGCCGCGCAGCTCGATCCAGTCTGTCCTGGTGTAGATACGCAGCCGCAGCGCGCCTTTTACGGAAGGGAAGGGCATCTCGCCCTGATGGAAATCTCCATACATGCCCAGGTGAACATGGAGAATCAGATCGCGCCCGAAGTTGTAGCCTAAGTGTTTGCCGACAGCATCGACGCGCAGCAGTTTGCGCCCGTCGAGAATTTCAGCATCAGGAAAGCCGCCATTCGGCGAATCTACATGAACGCGCTTGCCTGCGAAAGCCGCAGCATGCTGTTGCGCGAAGCGGTGGATTTCATTTCCTTCCGGCATATGGTTGAACTCTTTACAGCAGAGGTTGTCATTCTGAGCGAAGCGAAGAATCCATCTGGAGCTGAATCCGCCGCCGCAGGCTTTTCGTTTTCTTCTTGAATGCTCTGATTGGGCATCAGCATCTGCCTGCCCCAATGTTCCGCCAAATCGCGCCACTCAGGGTTCTGCGATTCAATCAAAGCAAGCTTCTTCGCCCGAGTCCAACTCTTTATGGTCTTCTCGCGACCAATTGCCGTTCTGATCTCGCCAAATTCTTCAAAGTAAACCAAGCGGTTGCAATCATACTTTGATGCAAATCCTGATTTAATGCCGTTTTTGTGTTCAAGCACGCGTTTGTAGAGATTGCTTGTCACGCCTGTGTATAGAGTCCCTGTCCGTCCGCATAAGATATACACCCAACCTCGTTTCATGCCAAAAGACTAAATGGGAGTCATTCTGAGCGAAGCGAAGAATCCATGCGATCTACATTCGACACGTCACTAAAGTTTTTTGAGCACGCAAGAAGGTTATGGAGAATCCTGCCTGAAAGCCATGCAAAACAACAGCGGGCCATCATCGCATGGATTCTTCCTCCCGTTGGTCGTCAGAATGACGGCCAACGAAGGGAAGTCAGTTCCAGACCATCTTCACCGGAACCGCTTCGATCCGACAAAACATATCCGGCTCCATCCTGTTCAGCTGCGCTCTGAATTTCTCAGCCTCTTCGCGCGTATTGAACATGAGGGTGTTGTAGACCCGTCCGGCCCGCAACTGTTCGCATTTCCAAAGGGTGTCAGTCATCTCCAGGTACTCCAGTCTTCGTACTCCAGTCTTCACTTTTATAAACACGAAGGGCGCGCTAACGTTTCGTTTGAGCGCGCCCCGAGGTGTTGCTACTGAGTCTTATCGCACTCGTTTATTTCTTTTCATCAACATCCACGTATTCAGCATCGATGACGCCTTCGTCCTTCTTCTCATCCGCCGTTCCCGCTGCTGCCTGGGCGCCATCCGTTGGAGGAGCGCCAGCCGCGCCGGCTGTGTTGGCCTTGTACATAGCCTCGGCCAACTTGTGTGATGCCGCGGTCAGTTTCTCCCGGGCTGCATTTAGTTCAGATGCAGAAGGCGAGGCTTCGAGTGTCTTTTTCGCATCGGCAAGTGCGCTTTCCACATCGGTCTTGTCGCTGCCGGAGACCTTATCGCCGCTCTCCTTCAGCATCTTCTCGATGTTGTAGACCAGGTTATCGAGTCCGTTGCGGGCCTCGATCTCCTCGCGCTTCGACTTGTCTTCAGCCGAGTGCGCTTCCGCGTCCTTGGCCATGCGATCGACCTCGTCCTTGCTCAGACCCGAAGAGGACGTAATCGTCACCTTCTGATCCTTGCCCGTGGCGTTGTCCTTCGCCGTGACATTCAGGATGCCGTTGGCATCGATATCGAAGGTCACTTCGATCTGCGGCATGCCGCGCGG
>JAATFH010000228.1 GCA_015655315.1 Terriglobales bacterium | reverse complement strand
GGCTGCCGCCACAGGCGATTTTACGATGACGAAGCGCCTGCGAGAAATGGTTGCTGACGGCGCGAACCAAGAAGACCTCGTCGCATACTTCCTGGACCCAAATCTTCCCATCGACGAGATCGAGGCCAACAACATCGCGAAGGAGCTTCTCGTGGCTCCACCCCAGCAGGGCTACCTGACCATCTCGAACGCGCTGCAATGGCGACTGCAGTATAGCCGCGCAATGCAGGTGGCGGGTGCGGTCAGCGGCGTCCGTATTGAAAGGAACGATATCGAGGAGCACAACCGGTAAACCGGCATTGGCCAGATGCGCTGCGATCCGCGAGCCCATGGTGCCTGCTCCCAGCACAGCGCAGCGACGGATAAGGGGAACAGTGGTGACGGAGGCGGGCGCGTCGGCGAGAGCGGTGCTCATGCTGAATGGCTCCTTACACGGGGGAGGATATCGGGCGGTTGTGCTTTACGCAAGCGAAACGGTTGCCGGGTTTGACACTCGCACGAGGGGCAGATAGCGTCAGAGTTACGCTGTCATTGCGAGGAACAATGAAACTCTTTCCCACTTTGCGTCTGGCTGCCCTGGTGTGCGGATTCGCCGTCGCTGCACATGCGCAGGATTTATCCAGCTTCGAGAAGCGCATCACCACGAAAGTTCTGCCAAATGGCTTAACTCTGATCGTTTGCGAACGGCCGGAAGCTCCCGTCTTTTCCTACTTCACGATTGTCGACGCGGGCGATGCAAATGATCCCGACGGCCAATCGGGGCTCGCGCATATGTTCGAGCACCTGGCCTTTAAAGGGACAAAGGACATCGGCACCACCAATTATACGGCTGAGAAGGTCGCGCTGGATAAGGTTGAGCAGACGTACGCGGCCTACGACGAGGAATATCGCAAGCGCGTGGGACGCGATGAGGCGAAGCTGAAGACACTGCACGCAGCTTTTGAAGTGGCGCAGGCCGATGCGCAGAAGTATGTCGTCCCCAACCAGTTTACCGAGATTGCCGAAGCCAACGGCGCTACAGGACTGAATGCGCAGACCAGCCTGGATGACACGCAGTATTTCTGGAGCATGCCGTCGAATCGGCTGCAACTGTGGGCGTATATGGAGAGCGACCGCATCGCGAATCCGGTGCCGCGCGAATTTTACAAGGAGCGCGACGTAGTGATGGAAGAGCGGCGCATGCGTACCGATTCGAGTCCTATTGGACGCATGGTGGAGCAGTTCCTGGCGACGGCATATGTCGCACATCCATACCACCGTCCCAATGTCGGCTGGATGAGCGAGTTGAGCCAGATATCGGCAACCGAGGCCGCTGCTTTTCACCAGATATACTATGTTCCGTCAAACATCGTGATCGCTGTTGCCGGTGATGTGAAAGCCGAAGAAGTGATGCCGGTGCTCGAAAAGTATTTCGGGCAGATTCCGACAGGGCCGAAGCCGGAGGAAATGAGCACGGTTGAGCCGCCGCAGATCGCGGAAAAATCGGTCATTCTCAAGGAGCAGGTCCAGCCGCTTTATCTTGAGGGCTATCACAAGCCGGACTATCGCGATCCCGACGACGCCGTATACGACGCTATCCAGGATATTTTCTCGAATGGGAGAACGTCGCGCCTCTATCGCAGCCTTGTACGCGACCAGCAGATTTCCGCGCAGGCCGAAGGCTTCAGCGGCTTCCCCGGCAACAAGTATCCCGGCCTCTTTGCCTTCTTCGCTGTGCCCAATCCCGGGCACACGCCGACTGAAATGCGGGCGGCGATCCATAAGGAGATCGATAAGCTGAAGACGACCGATGTGACCGACGACGAGCTGGCCATGTTCAAGACGCGCGCGCGTGCCGATCTTCTGCGCGGACTCGGCGACAACCAGGGGCTGGCCGAGCAGCTTGCCATCTATCAAATGCGATACGGGGACTGGCGCGAATTGTTTAACCAATTGAAGAAGATCGATGCCGTATCGAAGGCGGACATCCGCCGCGTGGCCAACAAGACGTTTGTCGATACGAACCGGACGTATGCCATGGTCGAGTTCCAACCGCCGAATCCGGGCGCTGTACAACAGACCCAGGGAGGTGCACAGTGAATCGCACATCCTTCCATTGCACATCCTCGATACCCACATCCTTCTCCAAAGTTTGTCATCCTGAGCGAAGCGCCAAAGGCGCGACGTCGAAGGATCTGCTTTTCGCTCGCATCGCCGTGACACTTGGTTTGGCCGTATTGCTGTTCCCGCAAGCAGGACATGCGCAGCAGGCGCAGCCCTGGACGCAGATTCCGATTCCTCCGCTCCATCCGTTTCATCCCCAGCAGCCAAAGCGCATCGAGCTGAAAAATGGGCTCGTCATCCTGCTGGAGGAAGACCACGAACTGCCCTTCATCAACGGCTCCATCGAGATACGCGGCGGTTCGCGCGATGAGCCTGCGAGCAAAGCAGGACTGGTGGATCTTTACAGCGATGCGTGGCGCACCAGCGGTACCGCCAGCAAGGACGGGGACACGCTCGACGACCTGCTCGAAGCAAAAGCCGCCAAGGTGGAGACGGGCGGAGATGTGGATTCCACTTCCGTTTCGTGGTCGTGCCTGAAGAAGGATGAAGACCTGGTCTTCGGTATCGCAGTTGACCTGCTCCAGCATCCTGACTTCAAGCAGGAGAAGCTGATGCTGGCGAAACAGCAGGCAGCGGCTTCCATCGTGCGGCGTAACGATGACGCCAGCGGCATTGCCGAGCGTGAAGCAGCAAAGCTAGTATATGGACCGAATAGCCCATACACCCGCGAACCGGAGCTGGCCACGATCAAGGCGGTCACGCTCGATGACCTGAAGCAGTGGCACGACAAAACCATCGTGCCGAACAACATCATCATCGGCGTTGAGGGCGATTTCGATGCGGCGGCGATGGAAAAGACGCTGCGCGACGTATTTGAAAATCTGCCGCGCGGTGCGGCCTGGCCCAAGCCTGCGGGAGATTTTTCTGGCCCGAAGCCGGGTGTTTATGTCGTCGACAAGACCGACGTCAACCAGAGCAACGTGAACATCGTCGGACTGGGCACGCTGCGGAATAACCCGGACTATTTTGCTCTGTCGGTCATGAACGAAATTTTCTCCGGTGGATTCGGATCGCGCCTGTTTCAGGACGTGCGCACGAAGCAGGGACTCGCCTATGCCGTCGGCGGAGGCTACGGCGCATCCTACGACCATCCGGGAATGTTTCGTGTGATCGCAGGAACCAAGAGCGCTACCACGGTGAAAGCGACGCAGTCGATGCTGGCCGAGATCGGCGAGTTGAAGACCAAGCCGTTCACAGAAGACGAGCGGAAGCGGGCCAAGGACCAGGTGCTCAACTCCTTCATCTTCAATTACGACACGAAAGAAAAGGTGCTGGCCGCAGCGACACGCCTCGAATTCTATGGCTATCCAGCGAACTTTCTCGAAAAGTACCGTGATGGCTTGGAGCATGTGACCACGGCGGATCTGGAGCGCGTGGCCAAGAAATATATCGATCCGTCCAAGGTTGCAGTACTGGTCGTCGGCAACCAGCAGGAGTTCGGGACACCTCTTACCGAACTAGGCCTGGGTAAGCCGCAGGCAATCGATATCACCATACCGGGAGCACCGCAGCAAGGCATGGGCGCACCGGGCAACGATGGAGGAGAGCAGTAAATGCGATTTGCCATTGTGATCATGGCCGCGGGCAAGGGCACGCGGCTGAAATCGAAACGCCCGAAAGTCCTGCACCAGATCGGCGGCAAGGCGCTGCTCGAACATGTCATTCACGCGGCCACGCAGATCGTACCGCCGCAGGATGTGTACGTCGTCGTCGGCCACCAGGCAGGTGCAGTGCAGGCTGCCGTTGCCTCGACCGGCGTCAAGTTCGTCACGCAAACGGAACAGCGCGGCACCGGACACGCGATTCAAACAGCGCAGCAGGCAGTGGCAGGATATGAGCACATCATCGTTCTCTCGGGCGACGTGCCGCTGTTGCAGCCGAAAACGATTGCGCAACTGCGCGATTTCCATCTCGCAGAACGGGCAGCCATGACGGTTCTTACCGCTGCGCCCGATCAGCCGCATGGCTATGGACGCGTGGTGCGCCGGTCCCCTTCCTCCGCTGAAGTCATTGCCATCGTCGAGCAAAGGGCTCTGACACCGGAGCAGGAATCAATCCGCGAGATCAACTCCGGCATCTATGCCTTCGCGACGAAGCCGCTCTTTCAATTGATTAACGAGTTGACAACCAGTAACACGCACGGCGAATACTATCTGACCGACATGGCCAGCATCCTGGTGAAGGAAGGCGAGCGCGTGGTTGCCATCGAAGCCGAGAACGCCACGGAAGTGCTGGGTGCGAATACGATTGTCGAAATGTCGGAGCTGGATAAGGCGATACGCCTGTCCGCGGCGCACAGGCTCATGGCGGAGGGCGTTACCATTTACCGTCCTGACACGACAGTCATCGATTCTGACGTCCACGTTGGACCGGACACCATCATCGAGCCATTCGTGCAACTTCTTGGCAACACTCATATCGGAGAAGATTGCCGGATTCGCTCGTATTCAGTGATTGAAAATTCCACGCTGGCGAATCACGTTCTGGTGCGGCAGGGCTGCGTCATCACTGAATCACATGTGCAGACCGGTGCATTGCTTGGACCCTACGCCCATATTCGTCCGGGCAGCGAAATTGGTGAAGAGGCGCATGTCGGCAATTTTGTCGAAACCAAGAAAGTTCGCCTGGGCAAGGGATCGAAAGCAAACCATCTGAGCTATCTGGGCGACGCCGAGATCGGCAGCGGCGTGAATATCGGCGCGGGCGCCATTACCTGCAACTACGATGGCGTCAACAAGCACCGCACGCTGATCGAAGACGGCGTCTTCATCGGCAGCGACTCGACGCTGGTTGCGCCCATTGTGATCGGGCGGGGCTCCTACGTCGCCGCTGGCTCCTGCATTACCGAGGATGTTCCCGCCGATGCTTTGGCTCTGGGACGAGCGCGGCAAACCACCAAGGTCGACTGGGCCAAGAGCCGCCGCTCGCAAATTCAGGCTGTAAAAGAAGTCGAAAAGAGTCGTTGATCAGGGGGTCGCCGATCAGGCTGCGCGACTTTCTTCCATTTCTGCCAGGATTCCGCGCAGACGGATTCTGGCAGAAAACAACGTTCGCGCTGTCTCTGCGCTGGATGTATCCAGCAATTCGGAGACGGATTCCAGCGAGTAGCCTTCCACATCGCGCAGAAGGAAGGCCAGACGTTCGATTGGAGGCAGTTCCTGAATCGCCTCTTCCAGGTCGGTGCGGCGCACGTTTCTCCCGTCCATTCCATTTGAGGCGGATATCTGCGCCGATGCGGCAGGCGTGAACGGAAACAGCGAACGGAGACCCGAAATCAATGATCTGTCAATGAGAGACGAATCGGGTTCGGGATTGGATTGAAAGGCGCGCACAAAGCTGTCAGTCAGCAACTGTTCGGCTTTAAGCTCACTCCCGGTCATGTGAAACGCCAGAGAAAATATGCGATGGCGGTGGCTATCGTAGATATCGCGCTGGGCCTGCTCAACCGTGCGCTCTTCGGACTGAGTATCGACGATTCTCACTGCATTTTCTTCGAACAATCCACGCACAATATTAGTCAATGGGCCCTTCCATTCCGGTAAAACGGACAACATATTACCTAAGCGATTCCGTCGTCCTGGAAACGGGTTAAGCTGGCTTCCTATTTTTAGTACTTTGATGCTATTTTTTAGTGTCAGGGCTATAGATGCAAGAAAAAAACAGGCAGCATAAGAGAGTTTTCTTGTATCTATGTATCTGAAGAAAGATTCCGCGTCGCAGTCGTCATGATTGGAAACGTCACCATCGTGACAAAGGGCATTTGGCTTGCTGAAATGCCCGCGATGAGGAAAAATTCTGACAATTTCGCTTCAGAGACATCTTACAGGCAAATAGAAAGTCAGCAGGAAACATGGCCTCCGAACGAATCCTGGTTGTCGATGATGAGCCCTATGTCCGCACCGTAATCGCAGCGATGCTGGAAAAAGCGCATTACCGGCCCATCCTGGCCAGCAACGGTCTGGAGGCGATGGAGCGCTTGGAAACCGACCCGCCCTACGATCTTGTGCTCTCCGACATCATGATGGAGGGCATGGATGGAATGAGCCTCCTCGATCGGCTTCGTGAGGTACAGCCGGAAACGCCGATGGTCATGGTGACGGCCATTCATGACGTAGGCGTTGCGATCTCGGCCATTCGCAAAGGCGCTTATGACTATCTGCTGAAGCCTTTTGAAAAAGAGCAGCTGCTTGCCACCGTCCGGCGGGCGCTGGATCATAGGAGGCTGGCCCAACAGAACTCCATGTACCAGTCGAATCTGGAGCAGCTCGTCGCCGCGCGAACCGAGATGCTGCGGCAGGCTATCGCCGATCTTGAGCGCTCGTATGACATTACGCTCGAGGCCCTGGGCGACGCCCTGGATTTGAAAGATGCCGAAACCGAAGGCCATTCCAAGCGAGTTACTGGCTACACGGTCGCGCTGGCCCGCGCCATGGGGCTCTCTCCGACGGATATCCGAACCATCGCACGCGGCGCGTTTCTGCACGACATTGGAAAAATGGCGATTCCTGACGCTATCCTGCTCAAACCCGGTCGTCTGGATGTCGATGAGCGGGCCGTCATGCGTGACCATTGCGCGCGCGGCTATCAGATTCTGTGCAAGATTCCGTATTTGCGCGAGGCGTCCGAGATTGTCTATTGTCATCAGGAGCATTTTGACGGCAGCGGTTATCCGCGCGGTCTGAGGTGCGAACAGATTCCTCTGGGGGCCAGAATATTTGCCGTTGCCGACACGCTCGATGCGATCACCTCCGACCGCCCGTATCGTAAAGCCAACTCCTTCACCGCCGCCCGGGATGAAATTCAGCGCTGTGCCGGCACGCAGTTCGACCCGCAGGTGGTGGAAGTGTACCTAAGCATGCCGGACCGGCTTTGGGTCGATCTTCGCAACGAGATCGGCCAGCACGCTCGATTTTCTCCCTTTGCATATGGGGGAGCGGAAGTCGAGATCGAGAGATGAAGAGAGGTTCTCCAGATGTCTTTGCTAACGCCTGAAGCTGTTGAAGAAAAGCTAAAGCACCTGACCGATTGGAAGCGCGACGGGAAGGAAATCGTTCGAGAATTCAGCTTTAAAGATTTCGTGCAGGCACTGCAATTCGTGAATGCTGTTGGCGAAAAAGCTGAGGCGGCCAATCATCATCCCGATATCGACATTCGCTATAACAAGGTCAAACTGGCACTCGTTTCTCACGATGCCGGTGGACTCACGGAACGCGATTTTAAACTTGCCAAGGCGGTGAACGAAATTTCTACCAAAAACTGAATTCGGAATTCAATAAATAGCGTCATCGTCTCGTGGGATCGGAACAGGATGATTTTCCTGCCCTTGATTCCGCAAATCGACAAGGCTTCTACGATTCCAGAGAACCACTGCCACCCCTCCCAGGAGGGCTGAACCAAGGACAAGCAATCCTGTCTGCAAGCGCTTCGATCGCGGCTCTTTCTTGCTATTTTCTTTAGAATCAGTATTCTCTGCTACATTCTGCATATATTTTCCAATCTTCCCAGATCATGCGGCCTCATCTTTCGATGCCATTTCGGCACTGAACATTGCAACTTTTCTTTTATTCGGATTTCTTCTTGTAGAAGCTGCTGAGATCGCGTACACTACATGAAATAGAAGAAAAGGTACACGATCTCATAGATCTTGAAACTAAATAACAAGAACAAGCATCTATG
>JAATFH010000166.1 GCA_015655315.1 Terriglobales bacterium | reverse complement strand
CTATGAATTCCGTCCGGTATTTCTTCTCTCCGCTCGGTTTGTCGTCCCACGAACGCGTTTGGATCTTGCCGTCGACGTAAAGCTTCGAGCCATTATTTACATAATCGCGGATGATCTCTGCGGTGCGCTGAAAAGCGACAAGGTTATGCCATTCCGTGCGATCGCTCCAGTTGCCGCCCTGGTCTTTGACGCGGTCAGTGGTCGCCAGCGAAAAATTCGCAACCATCGTGCCGCCCGGAGTAGCGCGAATTTCGGGATCTTTGCCGACGTTGCCGAGAAGAATGACCTTATTGACGCTCTTTGCCATAACTGATGATTTCTCCCAATCGCTGCCGTGTGCACATGGCTAATTCTGAAGCATAGCAGAACATGACAACCGCGCCATATCTCCTTGAAAAGATTCATCGCAAACACATGACCATGGATACGACGGCTGGCCAATATCCGCGATGAGCGCTCAATTTTCAAAGTCAATCTCAAAAAAACCTTGATATATATAAAATTTATATATCTAATAGATATATTGAGGAGCGGGCAATGATTCCTCTTTTCGTTCTCGCTGGAGTCTTCATTCTTTGTCGTGTTCTTGGATGGGCAGGCATCGAGTTTCTTTCGGTATGGCAGGATTGCCTGCGGGTGGCGGTAGCAGCGATGTTTCTGCTGACCGCGTCAGCGCACTGGGGCAAGCGACGCGTCGACTTGATCCGCATGGTGCCTCCGGCATTTTCACGCCCGGAGATGTTGGTCACCCTCACGGGAATCGCAGAGATAGCAGGAGCGATGGGGATGCTATGGCCGCCTCTCGTGAAAGCGGCTTCCGCAGGATTAGCTGTTCTGCTGGTCGCGATGTTTCCCGCAAATATCTATGCAGCGCGGCATCGGCTGACGATTGACGGCCGCAAAGTACCGGGCGTGGCCGTGCGAACGGTTCTGCAGATTATTTTTCTCATAGCGGTGGTTGCAGCGGGATGGTGCTGAGATGGCGCGTGTGAACCAGAGCCAGTTCGCCCTTCTTGGATTGCTCAGCTTCGGCCCGATGTCCGGCTACGACCTCAAGCAATTGATCGGATGGTCGGTGGGCCATTTCTGGCGCGAGGGTTATGGGCAGATTTATCCCACGCTGCAGCAACTGGAAAAACAGCGGCTCGTCACGAAAAAGACGCAGCGGCAAAAAGGCAAGCCGGATCGCAACGTGTATTCGCTCACACTCGCCGGACGTGAGCGGTTGCAGCAATGGTTGTCGAAGCCTGCGAATCCCGAAATTCCGCGTAACGAGCTTTTATTGAAGTTGTTTTTTGGGCAGTGGGTTCCCGCAGCGATGAGTCGCAGCCAGGTCGAAGACCATCGCCAGTTATGGAAGCAGCAGCTTATCGAATACGCTGCCGTCCGGAAGCGATTGTTCGAAGAGAACGAGAAAGATGCCGGACTGCCGTTCTGGGAGATCACTCTGAGCTACGGCGAGCACATCACGAAGGCACAGCTGGCCTGGAGCGAGGAAGCTCTGAAGAAGCTAAAGGACAGGGAATAAACCATCGAGGAGGTTACGTCATGCACGACCCACTTTGGATGAAAGCATTGCTTGTGGTTCACGTAGCGGCGGGAGCTTCCGCTTTCGCTCTGGCCCCGCTGGCCCTGATCACAGCGAAGGGCGGCAAGGCGCACAGACGCTGGGGCAAGTTCTATTTCTGGGCAATGGCTGTGGTTGCCGTCACGGCAATGGTCATGGCCATCTACCGGCCGGTTTTGTTCCTCGGACTGGTGGCCATCTTCAGCTTTTATTCGGCGTTCACCGGCTATCGCGTGCTGGGGCAAAAAGCTGCATATAAGGGAGAAAAGACTGTTACCAATCTCGACTGGTTTGCCGCTGGCTTCACCTTTGTTTCCAGTGCTCTCCTTGCTTTATTCGGAGCGCTCAAGCCGGAACTTGTGCAGAACCTCGGCATTCCGGCGATGGTCTTCGGCGGCATCGGTATGTGGATCGCGGGCACGATGGTGTGGAGGTTCACTCATCGTCCGAAGGAAAAAATGTTCTGGTGGTATGCGCATATTGCCGGAATGCTTGGCAGTTACATCGCTGCGTGGACGGCTTTCAGTGTTGTGACCATCGGCCCTCTGCTGCATGGAGCATGGTGGATATGGATCGTGCCAACAGGGATCGGTGTTCCCGCCATCCTGATGACGAAGGCGTACTACCAGAAAAAATTTACACCGAGGCAGGTCACACGCGCCGCGTCCTGAGTTCTCCTCGCTGCCCCTTGTATCATGGCCATGATGCTCGCCTCTCTCCGCTTCATCTGGAATGCAACTCGTGGTCATCGCCTGCGTCCCTGGCGCAGCGAATATCTGAAGTGGCGCATCGAGACATATTCGGGGAAAAAGGCTGAGAGTCTTCGACCCAGAGACGTCATGGGATTCCTGTGGACAGAGAAGCGGAACCTTCTGCGCTTCCTCCGCTGGACGGATGAAATGAATGACGTAAGAAAGTTTTCATCACGCAAACATGAGCAGTAATACGGCTCGATATAATCTGCACAAGAATGCACATCAGATCGACGCGCCGTAATTTTTTGCAGCAGTCAACGTTCGCTGCCACAGGCTGCCTTTTGCCATGGTCTTCAGCAGCAGCCTCTGCCGACACAGTCGACGGCCCGCGATCTTTGCGTACGCACGCGCAAACGCATGGATTGCTCTCGGGATGTGCCGTAGTTGCGGAGAGGCTTGCTGACGAACCTACTTATGCCGACACGGTCGCTCAACAGGCGAATCTGTTAGTCGCCGAAAACGCGATGAAGTGGCGTGCGCTGCGACCGGCTGCGGACAAATACAACTTTACGCAGGCGGATGCCATCCTCGCCTTCGCAGACGCACATGGGCAGCGTTTGCGCGGACACAATCTCTGCTGGCACGAGGCGTTGCCGGAATGGTTTCAATCGACAGCCACACGCGAAAATGCGCGCAGGTTGTTGACGGATCACATCCAGCACGTGGCCGGACACTTTGCCGGCAAACTGCATTCCTGGGATGTCGTGAATGAGGCAATCGATGTGAAGGACGGCAGACCGGACGGCTTGCGCAAGTCGCCCTGGCTGGAGTTGGTTGGTCCCGATTACATCGAAATCGCGTTTCGCGCGGCACGCATGGCGGATTCCACCGCTCTCCTTACCTATAACGATTACGGTATTGAACTCGACACGCCGGAGCAGGAGCAGAAACGCGCCAGGGTGCTGGAACTGGTGCAACGGCTCAAGCTGAAGGGCGTGCCCATCCATGCGGTTGGTGTGCAGAGCCACCTCACAGCCGGCGACGGTGTACCCGGAGCCGGACTGCGCGACTTTATCCGCGAAGTTGGTGCGTTGGGCCTGCAGGTGTTTATCACTGAGCTTGACGTATCCGACCACAATCTCGCAGGCTCGACGGTGGAGCGCGACACTGCCGTAGCGAAGCTCTACGGTGACTATCTCGGTCTGGTGCTGAAAGAGCCAAACGTGACAGCAATACTGACCTGGGGCATCACCGACAAATACACCTGGCTCAACCACGAGCACGCGAGACGTGACGGCCAGCCACAGCGCTGCCTGCCTTTTGACGCCGAGTACAAGCCGACACCCGTTTTCTTTGCCATGCGTAGCGCATACGATTCCCACAGCCAGACTCAGCCCTCACTTGGCAGTTGAGCCGCACTTTGTTGTCATAGACCTGTGACCGCTATTTTCTTAAGCCGGGCGAGTTTGTGTGCCAGTCTCCTGTTTGCGGCGCTGATCTGCTGTGCGCAGGAGCCATTTACCGGAGAGCCCGCGAATGCGCCACCGGCACAGCAGTCAGCTCCGGGTTCGTCGCAGCGGCCATCGGCGAAGCCATTGCCCGAACAAGAGCCTCCGCCCACGATCCGCATCAATACCAGCGTGGTACTGGTTCCAACCCTGGTGGATAAGCCTTCGGGAGAAATCGTGTATGGACTCGACGCCAGGGACTTCACGTTGGAAGACAACGGCGTGAAACAGGAAATTCATGTAGACGATGATCTCGACTCGCAGCCCGTGTCGCTGGTTGTCTGCATTCAGCGCGGTCGCTCCAGTGGTCTTGAGTTCGACAAACTCGCCAAGCTCGGTCCGCTGCTCGATCTCTTTACCGCGGGCGGGCGCGGTGAAGCGGCCTTAGTGGTCTTCGATTCGAAGCCGGTCTATCTTGACGCTTTCTCACGCGACACAGGCGACATCACCGAGGATCTGCAACGGTTGCGTCCCGGAGACGGGGGCGCCGCAATTCTCGACGCCGTGGGCTACTCCGTCGACCTTCTGGAGCATCGGCCGCCTGACCACCGGCGTGTGCTTTTGCTGATCAGTGAGTCACGCGACCACGGCAGCAAGAAGTTCCGCGCGGAAGACCTGGTCGAGCGAGTCGGAACCAGCAATACGCTGGTTCTGAGCCTCACCTTCTCGCCAACCAAAGCCGCTCTCATCGATTGGGGGAAGGGAAACGCGGGTGGGGGCTCGTCGATCGATGTAATGGCGCCTCTCATGATGCTTCTCGCAGCGGTACACAAAAATGCAGCCCGCGAGATTGCCGTGATGAGCGGTGGCGAGTACGCGGCCTTCACGAAAGAAAAAGGTTTTCAGGACCGGGTGGATGAACTGGCAAGCCACGCCCGCAACCGGTATATCCTCAGCTTTCATCCATCCGATCTGACGCCGGGACTGCATACCATCCAGGTGAAGCTGAATAACGACAATTATGGCGCACGCGTCGTAGCACGGGCCAGCTACTGGGCCGTAAGCGACGCATCGGCCGCACACTAACCAAACAAATCAATATCGAATTAAGTGGAGATGCATACGATGAGTGAATGGCAGCAGTTAAAAGCGAACGATGGACATGAACTGGACGCCTACATTGCCCGGCCTGAGGGAGAGCCCATTGCGGGACTGGTCGTGGTACAGGAAATCTTCGGCGTCAACGCACACATTCGCTCCGTCGCGGACGGATATGCGCGTGATGGCTTTCTGGCCATCGCACCTGCTTTGTTCGACCGCATCGAGAAGCACATTGAACTGAAGTACGAAGGCGAAGATATGCAGAAGGCGATATCTCTCGCTCCCAAACTAAATATGGAAAATGCCCTGCAGGACGTTGCCGCTGCACTGGATTATGTCCGCAAGGGAACCGGCAAGAAAGTCGGCGTGATTGGCTATTGCTTCGGAGGCACCGTGGCATGGCTGTGCGCCACACGGTTAAAGGTTGATGCAGCCGTTGGATACTATGCCGGACGCATTGGTAATTTCGTCGCAGAAACTCCAAAGGCTCCGGTGATGCTACATTTCGGTAAACAGGACACGCATATCCCCAAGGAGGACATTGACCGTCTGCATGCGGCGCATCCCGAGACGCAGATTTACTGGTATGACGCGGGGCACGGATTCAATTGCGACGCGCGATCGAGTTACGAACCTGCGTCGGCAAAACTGGCTCGTGAGCGATCGCTGGCATTTCTGAAGGAGTATTTGTCCTAGCTGATATCAACATATCATCGCAAACGAAAATTTTATTTTTAACAAAAGTTGTCATCCTGACGTTGAGGTACGAACGGAAATGATCCGTTTTTCTTTTCGGGCAGCAAAATGTGGGCGGAGCCGGGAAAAAAGCAGATCCTTCGACTGAGTACGGCGCAAAAAACGCGCCCTACTCCGCTCAGGATGACAACCGAGGTGTTCTGTATATAAACACGGTCTGGCAGACACATGTTAAAAATAAATGGCTCATTCCGGCAAAGTCGTGCATTCTTGGCGTCTTCGGGTCGTGTAGCCGCATCTATGGTGAGACGCACTTTTTAAATCAATCCCAGATCTGTGTGACCGCAGCGTGGAAAGGTAACCCCCACAACGATGGCGGCAAGTGAAACAATCGCTGAACCAAAATTGATCGCGCAGGAACGCTGGCGTCCTCGGGTCAATCCCTGGGTCATTGCCGCAACCGTGGCTTTGGCGGCGTTCATGGAGGTGCTGGACACCTCCATCGCCCACGTAGCCCTGCCGCATATCGCGGGCAGTCTCGGTGCCAGCCAGGACGAAAGCACCTG
>JAATFH010000080.1 GCA_015655315.1 Terriglobales bacterium | reverse complement strand
GTGCCCCACATCTGGATTTTCGATAACGACGACTTGCAACATCCCTACCGGCTTGTCGCTATCTATGAGGCAGGGAAACCTGTTCGCCTGAATAAGCCAATTCCTCGTTGGCTTGCCACAGCGCTGGATTCTCTGGAGGCGTAGTTATTCTGTCCAGAACTCGGGGAGACTGGTAGTGGGTCAATTCGACTCCACAATTTGAATCCGTGGTGGCATAGGAGAACGCGTTCCATCCATAGTCTTGCCACAACTAATCCGATAGCCTTGTTGCATGAATGTATTTCTTACAGGGGCAACGGGACGGATCGGTAACGCGGTGGCTTACCGTTTGACGGAAGCCGGTTATCACGTAGTTGGTCTAACGCGTTCTGAATCCGGTGCCGTCAAACTCACAGAACAACAGGTGGTGCCTTTGGTGGGTGATCTTACCGACCTGGATCTCCTGATATCCCAGGCACAAGCGGCCGACTCAGTAATTCACACAGGTTATACCTGGGGGCAGTGATGCAGCAGAGGCAGAGCGAGCTGCGACCACTGCTTTTCTAAACGCAGTCGCAGGAACTGGAAAGCCGATACTCACTATGTCAGGCATGGCAGTCTTGGGGCCGACAGGAACGAATGCGGCTGATGAGCGTTCTCTCCCGAAGCCCGCCAGACCTTTTCAGCAAGCCTCCGAATCTGCTGCTCCGTCTCTTCAAGAGGAATATCGACTGGAAAGGTGTCCTCGGCAGAGATAGATTTACTCACTCGGGTTGCCACAACAGGGTTGTGGTCGATGCTACGGGCGAGTTGGTAGAGGCGAGCGCCATAGCTGCCGAAGTGAGTTTCGAGATCAGATAACTCCAGGCGATAGAGATCACCAACGGTGGTGGTCCCGACGACCTTCATCCTGCTCTCCGTAACCTTTCCTACGCCAGGGATACGGCCAACCGGAAGCGGAAGAAGGAACTCCTGCACTTCGTGAGGCTGAATGACAAAGAGGCATCTGGTTTGCGCCAGTCGGACGCAATTTTTGCCAGAAACTTGTTCGGGGCGATGCCCGGCCGACGCGGTCAGATGAAACTCTTCTCGAATCTGCTGTCGGATGGTCATGGCGACCCGCGTGGCCGTCGGCAGGCCGGTCTTCGTGCGAAGGTTGCTTTCCTTCGCTCATTGTCTTCAGCACAGCGTCATAAATTGACCCTAGTTTGCCCATGAAATAATCTTCATCGCTGGAACAGGCGACCAAAACATTCAGAAACCGCCCGCCTAGATGCTCCACATTTTTCTGGCCAGCCCGCACAATGCTCGCCGCGCCGATCTTTGCTGGAATATGCCCCACAAGCGGAAGCCTCTGCTTCCGCGCCTCATCAGCAATCGCCCAATATAGCTTCGGAGTCAGCGTCGTATCTACCTCGACATAATCGACGCTATGCTGCTTCAGATTACGAACCTCCTCACGAGCCTGCTGCTCGTTTTCCTTGAATGATTACGGTGGCATTCGTCCGGGGAGGATGGTCGGTTCCATCAATGACCGTTACGTTCACGATGGCAATCTTGTCCTGTCCGAAAGCGGGGTGGAAAATCGTCACAATGACAACTAATAGAAAGAGCATCTGTCGCGTCATGCGAACGGTTACGCAGTCTTGCGGTGAGGAGTTTCCCTGCGGTCGAACACTCTGTGCCGGATGTGGGTATCAGAATAGCGGCCCAGGCTGTCGTCCCATAACAATAGTCCCCGATTAATGCGAATCGCGCCTTGTATGCTCATTGAGCATATGGTTCAACCTCTCACGCGGAAGCCAGCGCCCATTGAGAATCACTCCATCTAGCTGCGATACATTTCGTATATCCGAGAGTGGATTGGCACGCAGCAAAAGCAGATCGGCGCGCTGTCCGACCACAACCTTCCCGCCTTCGACGCCCAGAAAATCGCCCGCATTGGCGGTTGCCGCACGAAGAGCCTGATAGGGAGTCAAACCCGCTTCTACGAGATCCTCAAGTTCAAGACGAACTGAAAATCCAGGCACGAGGCATGGCGTAGGTGTGTCTGTCCCAACCAACAGACGCACACCGGCGTCCTGAAGCGCTTTGGTCAAGTGTTGAAGAATAGGATAGCGACGCTGGCAATAGGTACGTCCCTGAAACTTATGAACGTAAGCATTGTTCTGTGGAATCCATTCGTTGTCGTAGATTTCCCGAGGCATATATCGCATTTCCGGGCTGCTCAGCAAAGGCCGGACATCAACTTCCTCAGTGGCGATCTCCTTAAAGAGAACAAGGTTGGGAATTACCGTGACATGCGCAGCAGCGGTTTCCCGTGCAATCTCAGCTGTTTTTTCTGGCAGGTCGGGAATCGGTGGGGAGTTATCTTTATCGGGGCGATGGTAATAGAAATAGGCGTAAAGATATTCTTCAGCGTGAGCGATAGCATACTGGTGCTCTTCCAGAGCGGGCCTAATACCAAGATTTCTGGCTAGATGTCCAACCACACGAATTCGATATTTCTTACTGGCCGCCATCAGTTCATCGAAAGAAGAGCGTGATAGGTCCCCATGTAACTTAATGAAGTCATAACCAGCAGCCTTGTCCTGTGCGACACGAGCGGCAACTTCCAGCGGTGTGGTCACGAGGGGACCGCCTGGCGGATCGCCGAGAAACGGTCCAGTTGTATATATAGCCGGACCAAGCAGCTTGCCTTCGGCAACTTGCTTCCGTAGTTCGAGATGGCCGGGCTCACCACGCATATTCAAGATCGTGGTAACGCCGCTCGCAACGAACAGGGTGAGGAAACGAACGCTCAAGTCATGACTTCGAGAAAGATGGGCGTGCATGTCGGTCAGACCCGGCATGAGATATCGCCCTCTACCCTCAACACGAAAGGCTGTAGCGCGGATTGCAATCTCATTGGCTGGTCCGATGCGGGTAATTCTTCCCTCTTTTATGAGCACTGTCTGGCCCGGGATGATTCGTTCCCGATCCATAGGTATGACCGAGACATTTACAACTGCAATCTCAGGATGTGCATGAGTATTATTCGGGCTGTCCGATGTTGCTCCTGAGAGGCCCGCACATATACCAAGGACTGTCATAACTGCAAATCGCGCTAGGTGCCGACGGACAACAGTCTGCTGATCACACTGTGAGACGGTGCATCGGGAGACGATCTGAACCTTTTTCATACTGTTCCCAATACAGTGTATGCTTGACATACTTGCTTGGGAATACTATTGTAGCTCCATGAAGAAGAAATCTCAATACCGCGATCTCTTCCCCGGCGCAATGGAACTGATGATCCTCAAAACTCTGAGTTGGAGGCCGATGCACGGCTATGCACTCACCCAACGGCTCAAGGATATTTCCGAAGACTATCTGCTGATTGAAGAAGGTTCCCTGTATCCCGCCCTCCAGAGAATGTTGAAGAACGGCTGGCTAGAAACCGAAATGGGTGTTTCGGCCAGGAACCGCCCGGTGCGGATTTTCAAAGTGACCGAAGCAGGCAGAAAGCATTTGGAGCAGGAGCTTGCCAGCGTCGAGAAGATGTTTGCCGGATTTACTCGTGTACTTGCGCTGGCAGGACAGTAGGAGGCGATATATGGGCTGGCTCCGACAGTTGTTCTCTCGTCGCCGTCGCTATGACGAGCTTTCAGAATCGATCCGCGAGCACTTGGACGAAAAGATTGCCGACCTGATGGATCGAGGCATGACGCGGGAGGAAGCGGAG
>JAATFH010000322.1 GCA_015655315.1 Terriglobales bacterium | reverse complement strand
GGGCTCGCCGATGAGCACCGGGTTGTTTTTCGTGCGCCGCGAGAGGACCTGGACGACGCGGCGAATCTCTTCGTCGCGGCCAATGACGGGATCGAGCTTGCCGCGGCGGGCGAGTTCGGTGAGGTCTTTGGCGTATTTTTCGAGCGCCTGGAATTTCCCTTCGGGATTCTGATCGGTCACGCGCTGACTGCCGCGTACGGTGCTCAGGCTCTTGAGGATGGCGTCATGCGTTGCGCCAAAAGAGGCAAGCAGCAGCTGTGCGCCTTCATTTTTCTGCTGCGCGAGAGCGAGCAGCAGATGCTCGGTCGAGACGTACTCGTCCTTGAAATTGTCGGCTTCCTTGAATGCCTGATCGAGAACCTTCTGCAGTGCGTTCGACATGCCGGGCTGCGTGCCGGAACCGGAAACTTTGGGCAGCTTGCTTAGCGCCTCGTGTGTCTTGGTGATGAGCTGGTCGGTCGCTACTCCGACCTTTTGCAGGACAGGAACGATGATGCCTTCCTTGTCTTCGAGCAGCGCGGCAAGCAGGTGCAGCGGCAACAATTCGGGGTTGCCGTTCTCGGTTGCAAATGTGCCCGCGCTCTGAATCGCTGCCTGCGATTTGACTGTAAATTTATCCCAACGGATGGCCATAGTTTGGTCTCAGCTTTCAATCTTCTAGATGTAAGAAAGCGGGGATGAGAACCTTTTTCTCATCCCCGCGCGATTACCTCAGGGACCAACGTCCCTTTTTGGGCTATCCCACCCTTCGCCTTCGGTTCAGGATGGGGCACCCGGTGCCAGTTCTTAGGCGGCTGGCTTGGATTCTGCCTTCGGCGCTTCGATCGGCTTTGCGGAGCCTACCGAAACCTTGATCTGTTTCGGTTTGGCTTCGGCGCGCTTCTCCAGCTCTATCTTCAGGACGCCGGCATCGTAGCTCGCGGCGACGTTTTCCGTGTTGACCGTGCTGGGCACTGTGAAGGCACGATAGAAGCTGCCATAGCGGCGCTCGATGCGGTGGAAGTTCTCTTCCTTCTCCTCTTTTTCGAACTTGCGCTCACCGCGGACGGTCAGCGTGTTGTTCTCCACGCGGATGTCGAAGTCTTCCTGCTTCATGCCCGGGACTTCGAGCTTGAGGATAACTTTGTGCTCATCTTCATAGACATCGACCGGGGGCACGAAGGCCGCTGTCGCCACGGTCTCCGCTTCGCCCTGTCCGCGGCTGAAGTCCTGAAAGAGCGAGTTCATACGGTTTTGCAGTGCAAGTACGTCGCGAAATGGGTCCCAACGAGTGATAGCCATAATTCCTCCAGTATTTCTATTCTGAGATTTGAGGCCGGATCTTTTCGGCCTTGCAATCAATCTGATTCAGACTATAGCACGATGGTTGCATAAAATATGAGTTGCTTACTATCACATTCGTGACGGAGATCACTTATGTGGTGTAAATTTATGATTCTAAGCTCGTTGACTTTTGTAAATGCCCGGTTAATTTCTTCCGCGCAGGCGATTCAGCTGGCGACGGTCGCGTTTTGACGGTCTGATTTCCGGGATAGCCTCGAATTGCCGCTGCATTCTGATCTCTTCGGCCAGCTTTTGCCGCGCTTCCCGGCTGGCTTCGGTTTCGCGGTAGAGGGTCTGGGCGACGGCTGCCGGACCGCGCATCTCGCTGAGGAGCAGGACTTCGATCCGGAAGTCGCCGCCTTCGGTTTTGATCTGAAGCATGTCTCCAATGCTGACAGCGCGGGCAGGTTTCGCCAGCTGTCCGTTGGACTGGATTCTGCCGAGATCGCAGGCTCGGGATGCCAGGGCGCGTGTTTTGAAGAAGCGGGCTGCCCAGAGCCATTTATCCATGCGTACGGAGGTCATGGCTTCTATTTTCGTATGAATGGATCGCTTGTGGCGCTTACAGACCTGATTGCGTAATCGATCTGTAAGCGGCCAGCGAAAGCTCTGCCCTGAGCAAGAGTTGTCATCCTGAGCGCAGCGAAGGATCTGTTTTTCATCGTTGGTTGTGGCCGACAGAAAGAAAGCAGATCCTTCCCCTTCGTTCCTCAGGGTCAGGATGACAACCAGGGTTTTTGTATGTCGATGCGGCCTAGAATAGAGAAGAATGCTGACTGTAGAAGAACGCGAGCGGGTTTGCGTGGTGCTGGTGCGGGCGCGGAATCCGAATAATATTGGCGCGGTGGCGCGGGCGATGTATGGATTCGGGTTTGGCGACCTGCGGATTGTGAGCGAGTATCCAATTCCACTTGCGGAGGCGCGGTCGGCGGTGGATGCTTCGGAGGTTCTGGCCGGGGCGCGCGAGTTTAGCGATGTGGCTGAAGCGGTGGCTGATTGCAATCTGGTGATTGGGACGACGGCGGGTGAGAAGCGGGTGCAGGAGCATCCGCTTTACTCGTTGAGCGAGGGTGGCGGACTGGTGCGTGGGCATCTGGCGGAGGCCGGGAATCGCGTGGCGCTGCTGCTGGGGTCGGAGAAGACGGGGCTGAGCCGCGAGGAACTGAGCTATTGCAACTGGACGATGACCATTCCCATGTTTGAGCGGGAAGATGTGCGGCGGCCTTCGATGAACCTGGGGCAGGCTGCGGCGGTTTGTCTCTATGAGTTGGTGCGGGAAGAGGCTTCGTCTTCCGGCACCGCGCTGGCGGGCGCTGTGGCGGGTGACCTGGACCGGTTGACTGGATTGCTGCGGGAGGTGCTGGAGGAGAGCGAATATGCGCGGCGGCATCCGGCGAGCGGGGATGATGCGGCGCTGCGGCGGCTGGTGCGCAGGATGCAGCTGGATTCTGAAGATGCCGCGATGTGGATGGGGATTCTGCGGCAGGCGCTTTGGAAGATCCGGAGCCGGGAACCGTCCTGACTCTGCCAAGGGGACCTGTCTGGGCCAAGTGTTATGCCAAGTGTCATTCTGACGACCGACGGGAGGAAGAATCCAGACCATATTTTGCAACGCCGTGGCATCCTGGCATCTTTCGGGCACGACCACAGAGTGCATTCATGCCTGAAAGACTCGTGGCGTTGTGGTACACCATCATGCTATGGATTCTTCGCGCGGATTGCGCGCTCGGAATGACAGCTTCAAGTTTGGGGGGGCGGGAGAACGCCGCGAAAGGAGAGGATTCAAATGGCAGAGGCAGCAAAGCGCTGGGGCATCGCACCGTACTTCATTGTGGATGACGTGGTGGCCACGGCGAATTTCTATCGTGACAAGCTGGGCTTTCATTATGACCGCTTCTGGGGCGAGCCAGCTTGTTTTGCCATGGTCCGCCGGGGCGGGATCACGATCATGCTCAAGCAGCCTGAGAGGGCGGGGCAGATGCGTCCGAACAGTGAGACTGACCCGGAGGAAGAGATGTGGGACGCCTATATCTGGGTGGACAATGCCGACGCGCTGTACGAGGAGTTCAAAGGCAAAGGCGTCGAGATCGCCAGAGATATCTGCGATCAGGAGTACGGCTGCCGCGATTTCGATATTCGGGATTGCAATGGCTACACACTGTGCTTTGGGCACGATACTTCGTCTTAGGGCGGAGGCCTAAGCGCGTGCGGTGGTCTGCGCGTCAATGATTGCCTCGGCGCGGCGGATGACGCGTTCGGGAAGGATCTCGATAAGGTTGTTCATGTCGTGATAGAGGAGCGTGTCGAGCACCCAGGGATAGCGCTTGAAGTGCTCGAACATGCCATATTCGCCCTGCGAGCTGAGCAGTACGGGCTGCACCGGCACGGAGGGCAGATTGGGCACGATGGTGGTCAGCTCCTGCGGGATGCTGCGCGCGTCGGTAAGGTCGGCGATGATGAAGCGCGCCAGGTGGGCGAGAGTGCCGACGGTCTCGGTGACGTCGCGGCTGGATGGGCCTTCGAAGTCGAAGACCAGCGGCAGGTAGCCGTGGTTGCGGAGGGTTTCGCGGATGCCGTGCAGCACAGGGAGACGGTCGACGGTGAAGCGGCCAAGGATGAGGACCACTTTCGAGGTGATGGTGTCGATACATTGCCGGATGCGGGCGTTATTTAGCAGCAGGTAGAGGAATTGCGCTACTTCGAGGTTGTCGACGGCGATGGAAACCTCGTCGCCGCGGGTGATGACGAGGTCGGACTCGATGGTTCCGGTCGAGCTGAGATTCCACGCGGAGACGCCGTAGACGCGGCAGGCGGTGAGGTTGGCTCCGTCGAGCTTTGAATCGATGAGCCGCGCGAACTGGAGATTGGCGTTGGTGAGATCGGCGCCGGAAAGGTCGGCGTCGATGAAGGTGGCGCCCGTGAGGTTGGCGCCGCTCAGGTTCGCGTTGCGCAGGTCCACGCCGGTCAGGTTTGCCCAAAGGAATTTCGCTCCTCGCAGCTGGGCTCCCATCAGGTTGGCCTGAAAGAGGTTGGTCCTGCTCAGTTCGGCGCCGATGAGTTTGGCCTGCTGCAGATTGGATTCGACCATGTGGGCGCCGGTGAAATCGGTGAAAGAGATTTCCGCGTCGCGGAGATCAGCCTTGGTCATATCGGCACCGGCAAAGCTGGCTTCGACGATTCGGGCTCCGCGCAGGTCTGCTCCATACAGCGAGGCGTTGCCGAACGCTGCGCGATAGAGATCGGCGTTATTGAGCTGCGTATAGTGAAAACGAGAATCGTTGAGACTGCAGTGCTGGAGATTGGCGTCAGCCAGCTCGAGCCAGGAGAGCGTGGTGGAGCTGAGATCGGGCCGCAATTTGGGGTGAAGCGTGCGCCATTCGTTCCAGGCGGCTACTCCCTGATGCAAAACGGCAAGGTGCTCCTCGTCGGCCATTCCTTCTCCGGTACTGCGGGCTGGTTCCCGCATGAGTTTGTGAGGTCACGAATCGTTATCCGCAAGACGACTGCGTTTGCGCACGGTTTATCGTATAGTGCACCAGATATCTTTGAATCTTGAATTTGTCGGACTGCAGGAGTGAGATGGCGAGATCGCGTAGAGATTTCCTGAAGCACGGGTCGCTTGGACTAGCCGGTGCGGCCCTTGCGTGCAATGAAAAACCACATCCACAACCAAAGCCAGCCGCTTCCACGAAGCCGGGAACACCGTCGACGCCAGGAGCGCCTCCGGCCTTCGCCACAGCTCCTCCTGTGGGGCCGGAGGTCACGGCCAGCACCTTTACGGAAGCAGAGAAGCTGGTAGCGGTGGAGCTGAGCGGAGCGGAAAAAGCGGAAGCGGCGCAGAACTGGCGGCAGGCGATGGCTCCACTGTATGAGCGGCGCGTGGGGCCGCGCAAGGTGGCGCTGGAGCCGGAGCTGGCTCCCTGGTCGCGCGTGGAGGCGGTGCAGCCGGGACAACATGCCGGGCCGGAGAAGGACCGATTTATTCGCAGCAAAGGCGATACTGTACCGCTGCCGCAAAAAGACGAGGATATCGCTTTCGCGCCGGTGGCGCAGCTTTCGCGCTGGGTGCAGAGCCGCAAGCTGACCTCGGTGCGGCTGACGCAGATTTATCTTGACCGGTTACAGCGCTTCGATCCAAAGCTGCGCTGCGTGATTACGCTGACTAAAGATCATGCGCTGGCACAGGCGAAGCACGCGGATGCCGAGATTGCGGCGGGGAAGTATCGCGGGCCGCTGCATGGGATTCCGTGGGGCGCCAAGGATCTGCTGGACACGGCGGGGATTGCGACGACCTATGGCGCGGAGCCTTTTCGTAATCGCGTACCTACCGAGGATGCAGCCGTTGTAAAGAAGCTGAATGATGCAGGCGCAGTTTTGGTAGCAAAGCTGAGCATGGGTGCGCTGGCGTTGAACGATATCTGGTTTGGCGGCCAGACGATGAATCCGTGGCTGCTGGAAGAAGGCTCTTCCGGTTCGAGCGCGGGGCCGGCCGCGGCGACGGCGGCGGGGCTGGTTGGATTCGCGATCGGCAGCGAGACGGGCGGGAGCATCGTGAGTCCAAGCATGCGCTGCGGTATAACCGGGCTGCGGCCCACCTATGGACGGGTTCCGCGCACCGGCGCGATGACGCTCTGCTTGTCGCTCGACAAGCTGGGTCCGATGGCGCGCAGCGTGGAAGACACGCTACTGGTTCTCCAGTCCATTTCCGGCCCGGATGCGG
>JAATFH010000306.1 GCA_015655315.1 Terriglobales bacterium | reverse complement strand
GAGTACAAAAAGTTCTTCGAGAAAGACGCAGCGCTGGCGCGTCGCTTCCAGGTCGTCAAGGACGAAGAGCCAAGCGAAGAGCAATGCGCCACCATGCTGCGCGGCATCATCGCCGCGCTCGAAAAACACCACAGCCTGCGCATTCTCGACGAAGCCGTCACCTCCACCGTCAAGCTATCGCACCGCTATCTCGCCGGGCGCCAGCTTCCCGACAAAGCCGTTAGCGTACTCGACACCGCCTGCGCGCGCCTCTCGCTGGGGCAGAACACCATTCCGCCGGCCATCGAAGACGCAACCCGCCGCATCGACGACCTCAAGGTCCAGAAGCAGATTCTCGAACGCGAAACAACCGTAGGCGAAGACCACGCCGAACGGCTGCAGCTCATCGAAGACCAGCTTGCCGCGACTGGGGAATCTCTCGCCAAACTGAAAACGCAATGGGAGAAGGAAGTCGATCTTGTGAGCCGCATCCGCACGATGCGTGAAGCCCTCGAGTCCGGCGCGGAAACCGTCAAGGCCGAAGGCGACGGCAAGCCTGAAGTAAAACCAACGCTCGAAGCCCTACAGGCGCTCGAAGACGAACTGGCGAGCGTGCAGGGCGAGAACCCGCTTATGCACGTCTGCGTCGACGAACAGATCGTCGGCGAAGTCATCTCCGCATGGACCGGCATTCCACTCGGCAAGATGGTCAAGGACGAAATCACCTCGGTCCTCGAGCTCGATCAGCACCTCAAGAAGCGCGTCATCGGTCAGGACCACGGTCTGGCAGCCATCGCCCAGCGCATCATCACCTCGCGCGCCAGCCTCGACGATCCCGGCAAGCCGGTCGGCGTCTTCATGCTGGTAGGCCCCAGCGGCGTTGGCAAAACTGAAACCGCACTCGCGCTCTCCGATCTTCTCTATGGCGGCGAGCGCAATATGATCACCATCAACATGTCGGAATTTCAGGAAGCGCACACCGTCTCATCGCTCAAAGGCTCGCCTCCGGGATACGTCGGTTACGGCGAAGGCGGCGTTCTCACCGAAGCAGTCCGCCGCCGCCCCTACTCCGTCGTGTTGCTGGATGAAGTAGAAAAAGCGCACACTGACGTGCTCGAGCTCTTCTACCAGGTCTTCGACAAGGGCAACATGGAAGACGGCGAAGGCCGCTCCATCGACTTCAAGAACACCATCATCATCCTCACCAGCAACGCCGCAACGGACACGCTGGCCAAGCTCACCGCCGATAAGGAAACAATGCCCGATGCCGACGGCCTGCTCGCCGCCATCAAGCCCGAGCTGAACAAAATCTTCAAGCCCGCCTTCCTCGGACGCATGATGGTCATTCCATATTTCCCGGTGCGCGACGAAGCGTTGAAGCAGATCATCCGTCTCAAGATCGGCAAAATCCAGCGCCGTCTGCAGGAGACGCACAAGATCGCGCTCGCCTATGACGACAACGTGCTCGAAGAAGTGGCCAAGCGCTGCACCGAAGTCGAAAGCGGCGCGCGCAACGTCGACAACATCCTCACCAACACCATGCTGCCCGAGATTTCGCGGGAGATACTATCGCGCATGGCGGAAGAAACGCTGACGGAAAAAGTAGCCGTCGGCGTCTCTCCTGAAGGACGCTTTACTTACGAATGGTAGAGATTCGGCGCGGCTGTGAAACGCTCACGGCTGCGCGTCAACCAAATGAAAGCAGTGGCAAACCCGTATGGCAACTCTACAGACAGACCGGATTCTTAACTTCACCAGCCCGCTCGGCGCGAATGTGCTCCTGCCGGAATTTCTCGCCGGAGCGGAAGCGATCTCGGAGCTTTTCTACTATCAGGTGGAGTTAGTCGCGGACGTAAACGCCACCATCGATCCCAAAAAAATCATCGGTGCTAAAGTCACCGTCGGCATCCTCGCCGACGACAGCGGCACGCAGCGTTACATCAACGGCATCGTCGCCGGCTTCGAATCCTGCGGTGGCGATGACGAGTACAGCAACTACAAGGCCTACATTGTCCCGAACATCTGGCTTCTGACCATCAATAAGAACACCCGAGTCTTTCAGGACATGACCGTCATCGACGTGATCAAGCAGGTGCTCTCCACCTACAGCATCAGCCCTGCGGTTGAAACTTCGAACACCTACCCGACGCTCGAATACTGCACGCAATATCGCGAAACCGACTTCGCCTTCATCTCCCGCCTCATGGAGCAGCACGGCATCCTCTATTACTTCAAGCACACGCAGGACGACCACACCTTCACGCTCCAAGATGTCTCTCCCAAACTGAGCGCATGCCCTGTGCAGGATTCTTTCCGCTACTCCGCGCCCGGCCATGACACGCCAGGTTTCTATGACTTCGTGATCTCCTCGCTGCAATCCAGAACCACCATGGTCACCGGAAACTACACTGCATGGGACTACGGTTTTGTTCCTTACGCCGCTTCTATCGATAAGCAGACCACGCGAAATCCTCTGGGAGCGAACAAGCATGAATCCTACGATTACGTTGACAGCGCTGCCGCCTACATGAAGAAAATCGGCTCGCAGGGAAAGATCCCCGACCTGCTTTCCGCATTCAATTACCTGCGTCAGCAGGCCAGCGATGCGGAGTGCGTCATCGTGGAAGGCGTCTCCAACGCCATCGTGATGCAGACGGGCTTCAACTTCACCCTGACCGAGTATCCGCAGGCAGCCGTCAACATAAAGTATCTGATCACCCGCGTCGAACACAGCGTGCGCCAGACGCCGCCTTATCGCACCCGCGGTGCAACAACAACCGCCCCATACAGCAATGCATTCACGGCAATTCCTTTTGCCACGATGTTCCGTCCGCAGCGCAGAACGCCGAAGCCCGTCGTCAACGGCATGCACACCGGGCAAGTCGTCGCACCCTCGGGCGAAGACTCCTACATGGACAAGTATGGTCGCGTCTGCGTGCAGTTCTTCTGGGACCGCCTGCGCAAGCCCAACACCACCGACAACACTCTTCTCCGCGTTGCGCAAGGCTGGGCAGGCAAAGGATGGGGCACCTACTTCTGGCCGCGCGTCGATGACGAAGTCCTCATCGACTTCATCGAGGGCGATCCCGATCAGCCCATCGTCGTCGGCTCCGTCTACAACGGCGTCAACATGCCCAAGTACGATCCCGCAGGACAGTACACGCTCTCCGGCATCCTTACGCGCAGCTCCAAAGGCGGAGGCGCAGCCAACGCTAACGAGCTGCGCTTCGAAGATCTCGACGGCAAAGAACAGATCTTCATGAACGCCGAGCGCGACTACGACCTGCACGTCGAGCACGATCACCACACCCTCATCGGCAACCAGCAGCACGAGCAGATCACCGACGACCATTACGCGCAAACCGGCGGCGACACGCACCTCCACATCAAGAAAAAGCTCTACGAGCAAATCGACGACGAGGTACACCAGAACCTCAAGGCCAAGCAGATCGTCCAGGTAGGGGCCGACCGGCACGAGAGCATCAGCTCCAACGCCGTTCTCAAAGTCGGATCCGACCAGAGCATCAACGTCGGTTCGAACCTCAACGAAAAAGTCGGCATGAGCTACTCGCTCAACGTCGGCATGAACCAGAACAATAAGGTCGGTATGGCCTATGCGGTCGATGCGGGCCAGACGGTTTACATCAAAGGCGGGATGACGCTGGTCATTGAGGGCGGCATGGGCATCTGCATGAAAGGCCCCGGCGGCTTCGTGAGCATTGACCCGAGCGGCGTCACGATCCAAGGCATGCTCGTCAAGATCAACAGCGGCGGCGCACCGCTCTCCGGCTCGCCCGCGCAGACGCAGGACCCGACCTCGCCCGACTCGCCCACTGCCCCCAAAGATCCCACATTCCCGGGAGACGCTCCGCCATCGCAACCCGCCACCAGTCAGGCCGGAGCAGCCCCGCCGTCTCCCAAGATCAACGACGCCAGTGCCTCGTCGTCCCCGCCTCCACCCACACCGCCATCGCCGCCTGCAAGTCCCGCTGCCGCCGCAGCCGCCAGTACAGCGAGCCAGACGTCGCAGCAAGCATCACAGGCAGCCCAACAAGCAGCGACCCAGGCCCAGCAGGCCGCGCAACAGGCGCAACAGGCCGCGAATCAGGCACAGCAGCAAGCTCAGCAGGCCGTCAGTCAGGTCACGCAGGAAGCGCGGCAGTCATATCAACAAGCCAATCAAGCCGTCCAGCAGGCGCAGCAGGCCGTTAGCCAGGCCTCATCCCAGGGACAGGCCGCGGCCCAGCAGTCCCTGAATCAGGCCCAGCAGGCCGCGCAACAGACAGCCCAGCAAGCCGCCTCCGCCGTGCAACAAGCCCAGCAGCAAGCCGCTCAGGTAGAACAGCAGGCGCAACAGTCGGCCCAGCAAGCCCAGCAACAGGCCCAACAGGCGGAACAGCAAGCGCAACAAGCAGCGAACCAGGCCCAGCAACAGGGAAATCAAGCAGCCCAGCAGGGGCAGCAAGCCGCGCAACAAGCTCAGCAGGCGGCCAAGCAGGCGCAACAATCCGCGCAGCAGGCCCAGCAACAAGCCCAACAGGCGTCCTCGCAGGTGCAGGGAGCAGCCAGTCAGGCACAGCAGGCGGCAAAACAATCTGCGCAGCAGGCGCAGCAAGCCGCCAGCCAGGCCATCGGCCAGGCGATGAAAGGGTTTTAGTCAGCCATGGGAATGCCAGCCTGCACCATCACCAGCCAGACCGCGCACGGCGGTCTTGTCATGGTGGGTTTCCCCCAGGTCCTGATCAACTTTCTACCGGCCTCGCGCATCGGCGACATGCACGTTTGTCCTCTGTTGACCGGGATTGTCCCCCACGTCGGCGGTCCCTTCGTGATGGGCTCGCCCACCGTCCTCGTCGGATTCATGCCGCAATCGCGCGTCACGGACCAGCTCGTCTGCGTCGGGCCGCCGGACATCGCCGTCATGGGCGCAACCACAGTTCTCGTCGGCATGGCCGGAGCCGGTGGAGCGGCAGGTGCAGGAGGCGGGATCGCCGCCATGGGGGCATCCGTACCCATGGCCTCCAGTGCGGCCACCGCCGCTTCAACCCAGGCCGCCGTGCAGCCTGACGGAACCGTCGCCACGCAAACCACCGCGCCTGCGAGCAGCCTGCCGCCCATGCAGTTGCAGTCGCCCGGTTTCCCCGATCTCCCGCCCGAAGTTACCTCCACCTTCCAAAGCGTTGCCCCGGTCACGCTTCCGCAGGGAACACAGCTATTCGCCGCCGCCAGTTCCGCTCAGGACAGCGCCCCCAGCTTCTGGTCCAGCGTTCCTCCGGAAATCACGGGCGGGTCCAGCGATCTGGTCAAAGTGTTGACCGTAACCGCTCCCGACGGGCTCAAAGCATGGGTCGGTCAGGCCGCCTCCGAGGCGAGCCCGGCCATGTCGCAAGCACAACAACAGGTCCAGCAGGCAGCCGGTCAGGCGCAGCAGCAGGCGACTCAGGTTTGGACCTCCGCCGGGTCCGCCGCCAGCCAAGCATTGCAAACATTCGCCGCGCCTGGAAAAGGCTGAGGCATGATCGAGACGCAATTCATCCCGAACGACACCGCCGAGAGATATGTCTCTGCGATGAGAGGCCTCGTCTCTACCGTCCACTCTGCTCTCGATGCGGCTGGGAATCCGCCGCCGCCGTCCGGATGGCAGCAGAAAATCCTGCCGCTTCTAGAAAACCGGCTCGCAGCCGCGCAAACAGCTCTTGCCCATCACGCAATCGGCGACGAGGAGCCGCTGATCCACATTGCGCTTAAGTCGCGATTTCTGGCGCGCGATACTGACGGTTATACCCTCGGATTCGCGGGAGAAGAATTAGCCAAGCAATTCGAAGACCGTCGGCGTCTGGTGGTATTTGCCGCCTGGCAGGTCTGCGAATCGGCGGGTGTTGTTTGAGGTTGAACTGAACGTATGTCCCTCTATCCTGAACAAGCCGCAAGCCAGTCCGGCTCAGCCCGCATCGGGCGGTGGATCATCCCGGCAATCCCGTTCGGATGGACCTGGATTCCCGATTTCGGCATCCAAAAGGTGGAGGAGAATACGGTTCCAAGCAATGTATATCTCAAAGAGGATGAATTACTTGCCGGTGATCAGCTCAACCCTTACATTCAGACACAAGTTACCCTGATGAAGCGCACCTTCCTGGACCCCACCATCGCCGGACCCGCCCCCTTGCAGTTTCCAGACGCGGATGAAGCCGCCCTGCTGATGCTGAAACACCAGCCCATGAATCAAATGACGGTCATGCAGGTACAGCACTATGTGCGCGCAGGCAAATGGATCGGCATCGCCACGCTGACGACCACAGAAACAGAAATCCTGAAAGTGCGCCCCGACTTCGAGCAATTAATGAAGCTGTTGTGCATCGCACCCTGAAGAGAATACTCTACGAAACACGCACGAAAAAGGGTGCCCCATCCTTCGCAAAGTGAAGGGTGGGAAAACATCTCACCCTCAACGATGCACAAAAATACTGTCAATCCCCCAAGCACCGCCATATGAGCGCATGAAATTGAAATGAAACGAAATAATGACCAACTCAACGGTGGCATGCTATATCGCTGAAATTGCTATCCTGAATATAGGGAGAAAATCGAGAAACGAACCGGCTGGACAGAGGACCCCTTGCTAAGTGACTGAAAACACTAGAATCCACTTAAGCTTTTTAGAATCAGTTGTATAGCAGGGAATGATCCCCCGCTATGTCATTGAAAAATATAAGGGCATGGGGAAGGGTACTAGTAGGGATTCGGGCGTGACTTCGGAAAACGAGCCGTGACAGTGGTATTTGCAGATACCTTGACGGTGCTCCGGCGGTAAAAGCATAATCCCATCCATATCCCGAATACAAATGCGATCAATAACAGAGAGAGTACGAAGATCATAAAGCCAGCTCCTGCAAAAAGAATGATGACGGCGCAGCAGGTTGGCCGAAGGTCCCGCGCCGGTCTTAGCAGCCAGCGCTTCCGCAACGCACGTAGTTAGTGTTTTGGAAAAGAGCTTCGTTTCAGGAAAACAACAAGTTTCCGGCAAAGAGAAAAGGCCCTGCCAGGTTCGGCAGGGCCTTTTTCATCGTCAGGAAAGTGCTAATTGCTGAAAAGCAGCACCCCGTCGGGTTTGCTGATTTCGCCTTCCTTGCCAACCGGGCGATAAAAGAGCTGGTTATTTTCGAGATAGACCTCAAGGAATGCAGGCCGATCAAGAATATGTCCGGCAATCAATGCCTCTGAGAGCGGGTCTTCCACGTAGCGCTGTAGTGCGCGGCGCAGCGGACGCGCTCCATAGGAGCGATCCACCAGCGTCTTCTCGAGGATCCACTTCTTGGCCTCTTCGAGCACGGAAATCGTGATCGCCTTCTGCGCCAGATTCGCATTGAGCTGCTGCACCAACAGTTCGAGAATCTGGAGCAGATCGTCATCCGAAAGCGCCTGGATGATGTTGATCTCGTCCAGACGGTTGAGGAATTCCGGATTGAACGTCCGCTTCACCTCGTTCTTGACCAGCTCTTCCACCTTATCGGCCACCATGTCTTCACGCTCGCTCTGGAAGCCAAGCCCCTGCTTGCGCTGCAGGTGCCGCGCGCCGATGTTCGAGGTCATGATGATGATCGTGTTCT
>JAATFH010000297.1 GCA_015655315.1 Terriglobales bacterium | reverse complement strand
GACCGCCGCCCCCGGGACCAATTGCCTTTGGCGAATTCGATTGAATCGTAAAGGTAAGTCCATCGGCAACGGCGCTGGATTGCTGGAAAGTGAAGCTCGTCTGGAATCGCGTTACATCCACAGGAGCATTAAAGAACATGCTGCCTACTTCGTGTTTATTTGTGGTATCGGTAATTTTTAAGCTGCCATCCGTCAGGCTACCCGCGCTGCCGTTGAAGCTAAGCCCCTGCGCGCCTGTGAATCCACCGGCAAAGTTAATCACTACGCCACCATCCTGGATCGTATAAGTAGCGCTTGCGACATTACTCTGACCAAGGGCAGGAACGACTGCGATGGCTTTTACCGTGTTTGAGCTGATGAGCGTGAATGGCGCGGTGTATTTTTGCGACGCAGTCGTAGGAGTACTGCCGTCAGTGGTGTAGTAAATGACTGCTCCGGAAGCCGGCGAAGAGATTGAAACTGTTTGCGACGAAGTGTAACTACCGCCGCCTGGAGAAATTACCGGATTGGCAACCGGCGGAGCCTGAATAACATAGGTTCCGGTCACAATGGGACTATCGCTGAAAGACGCGGCACTGGCAAAGGCTTTGATGGTGAGCGAGTTTCCATTCACCTGGATCGGCCCGTTGTAGACCGCAGACGTATGGCTCGGTTGCGAACCATCGATTGTGTAGTAGATGGTCGCGCTGGGCGTCAGACTATTTAACGAAACCTGCAGCGCATCTGTGTAAGTGCCTGGAGCGGGACTGAAGGTTGGATCGGCTGCCACCTGCTGACTCACGGGTGTAAATGTCCAGGTCAGGATATTCGTGGTAACAGTAGATCCGCCTGTGCCGCCGGTAAACCCTGCATAACCCTGACTCGTTCCCAATGCTCCCGGAATATCTACAGGAAAGACTACTGAGTACGCTGCGGAGGTATTGGTATCCGTAATCGATACCTGTAGGGCCGTACCGTTATAAACCAGGTGGACGTGGAAGAGGTCACCACTGGTCAAAAGAATTCCGGAGCCAGTCAGGTCAGTCGCCGGAGTCATCGGTTGCGCTCCTCCGGTATAGACTCCGATTGAATTTTTTCCCTCGCCGCTGTTGCTGTAGATATCGAATTTCAACGCAACACTGTTGGGAATCGTCGCATAGCCCAGTGAGCCACCACCGACACCCTTCGCCGAAACACCGTTGCTCTGAATGGCGAACGTGAATCCATCCGCAACAGGGCTCTTCATCTGGAAAGTGAAGTCGGATGTGAATGCTGTTACGTTCACCGGCGTCGTCGCCCAGGCAGTGCTGGCTTCAAATGTGTGGTTATCGGTCAACTGCAGTGCATGGATGGCAGCATTGACCTGCGCACTGCCATTCAGCGCTATGCCCGAAGTTCCAGTAAAACCGCTGCCGAAATTGATGCCCTGCCCCGTGGCCTGAATAACGTAGGCCGCGCTTGCCGTTCGGCTGGTCGTGAAGCCGGGGGCCACGACCATGGCGTTGATCACCTCAGTGGTTGTTACACGTATCGGTCCCGTATAGATTGTCGAGCCATTTGTCGGTAGCGTTCCATCTGTCGTGTAGTAGATGGTTGCGCCTTGACTTTCACTCGTAATGGAAACATTCTGCGCGCTCACATATGTTCCTGCGGCGGGAGTAAAGGTCGGAGCTACTGCCGAAGGAGGCGTGATCGTGAAAGTGGCCGATGCAACCGGGCTGGGGCCGTATCCGGCGGCAACGGCAAGCGCCGTAATTGTTACAGTGCCGCTGCTGATTGTCAGCGTTCCTCCATACACAGGCGAGGCAGTCGTCGGCGTCGAACCATCCAGAGTGTAATAGATCACCGCGCCCTTCGTCGCATCCGTCAGACTCACACTTTGAGCCGTGGTGAACGAACCACTATTGGGAGAAATTACTGGCGGCTGCGTTGAAACCGCGGCACTGGAAAGGAATGTCCAGGTAAGAATCTTCTGGCTTGAAGTTAGACCGCCTGATCCGCCCGTAAATCCGACATACGCGGTATTACCGCCGATAGCTTGAGGAATATCGATCGGAAAATCCCGCGAAAATGTTTTGCCTGTAACGGAGTCCGTCATCTTCATGCTCAACGTGGCGCCATCGTACGTCATATGCACGTTGGTGGTATCACCGCTGTGCAGATTGATCCCGGAAGCAGTCAAATCGATCGCGGGTGTGGTAGGAGTCGCGCCGTTCTGGTACACGCCGGTTGAATTGCTTCCCTCACCCACATTGCTATACAGATCGAACTTGATAGCGACGCTGTTCGGAATTCCTCCCAGCCCCGTCGCGGTGTCATTGCCATAGCCCAGTGCGCCGCCGCCGGCTCCCATTACCGATGGTTTTACATTTTGAATCGTAAAAGTAAAGCCGTCTGCCTGTGCGTTGGATAGCTGAAATGAAAAATCGTTGGTAAACGTCTGAACATTTATGGGTGAGTTATAGAAGACGCTTCCGTTTTGATTCTTCCCTCCGCTTGTGAGCTGCAGGCGGCTGTCATCACTATGGACAACGCTGCCATTCAGAACCAGTCCTGCTACCGAAGAGAAACCGCTTCCAAAATTAATGCCTGTGCCGGAATTCTGAATCGAGTAGGTTCCACCGGCTAAGATGCTCGGCGTCAGGTTACTGAACGCCATGGCTTGCAGCGTTTCGGTGCCATTCACTGTGCCAGGGCTACTGTAAACGGGAGAGTTGGCCGTGGGTGTGGAACCGTCCGTCGTGTAGTGGATGACCGCTCCGGCCATTGCGTCAGCGATCGTGACAATTTGCGCCGAAGTATACGAGCCCGGCGCCGGAGTCAGCGTGGGTGCGGGCGTTTGCGTCACAAAAGTGAAGGATGCGGAACCGCTACTCTGCAGATATCCTGCGGCGCTTACCATGGCTCGGATCGTGGTACCAGTAGAAATAGCAAGAGGCTGGGTATAGGGGGTTGCGGCAGCTGTGGGCATAGTGCCGTCTGTCGTGTAATAAATCAATCCGCCCGGCGTATCACTTGTAATCGACACCTGCTGTGGGCCAGTAAATGCGCCTCCGCCCGGCGTAAAAACGGGAGGAGCCGACTGTTTCACTCCATTCAGCGAACCGTAGACATCTACCTGGTACGCAGCCCCGACGTACACTTTTCCATTTGTCACTACAGGAACCGCAAACTTCGTTGCCGGCCCTGCATCATCGCGGCTTCCATTGCTGTCACTCTCATAAATCGGAGTGGTTAGATCGTTTGCATCGAACGCATATAAGATTGCCGACCCATTTGAGTTATAGGCATCCGTTCTAAGTGCCCACACAATTCCGTTCTGTGTTCCATTCGACGAAACGACCGGGCTGGCACCCGGAAAGAAGGAAGTGACATTCGACTTGCTGCTGGATGTCGTACTGAGCAATCCATTGGAAAGATCGAATCGCTTCAGCGAGTCGCCATTCCCCCACATATAGACATGGCCGTTCCAATAGGCCGGGGTACTCCACAATCCACCAGTCTGCTTGGGAATGTCTTGAATAATATTTGTGTTAGAGCTTCCGCCCGGCGCATACCCGCCGAGGTCGTCGCGATCAAGAAGAAGTATCCTGCCCTCTTTTCCGACCTGAAGCAGCTCATGAGGATGCGCTCCGGGCTGGTCCGGGAGCATGAGTTCCCCGCCTGAACCCTGATCGATATCTCCATTCGAAAGCGCTGCCTGGTTAAAAGGTGTAAATGCGCTTCCAGGTGTAAGCCCTCCGTTCACCAGATCAAGACGCACAATGCTGTCACCGAAATCTACGTTGCTCGATAAGGGCGGATAGCTCGTATACGATCCGTTGCCGGTAGAAAGGTACAGGCGTCCGATGTTATTCGCTGTATCGATTGGCATCCCACCGCCGGCACCCCACACGCCATTGCCAAAGCCATTTGGAGAAAGACAAATGACACCGGTCTGCTGCAGAGTATTTGCGTTGTAGGCCATGACCCATCCATGCCAGGGCCCATTGTCTCCATGCGATCCAAAGGCTATATACAAATATCCCTGGAAAAGACCAAGGGCCACACGGTTCATCTGCCACATGGCGCTGAAAGTAAGCTGGCCGCCCGCACTTCCATTTCCCGCGCCTGTAATCGTCGCGGAGATTGGCTGCGAGGGGCTGTTTGCCTGTTCGGAGCCCGTCAGCATATTCAACGCATGGACACGTTGAACGTAGCTTCCATTCTCTTTGGATTTAGCCACGACATAGATAGTCTTGCTAGCCAGGTCATAGACTGGAGTCGATGTAATCCCTATCTCCGGAACAATGTCGTGAGTGCCGAGATCGGTGCTGGGCACCGTAGTTGCGCCTGGCGCCGCTCCGTGTGGGGTATCTATCAGGCTTGCCTTCCACAATGGCTGAGCATTCGCTCCTCCATTGGTATCCGCATCGAAGGCGTATACGCTGTCATGCTGGGTCGCAACGTACATAACATTGTGAACCTGACCATCCGCCATCGTGAACCCACTTACGTAAAGCGGCTGCGCGTAGACATATCCATCCACCAACTGGCTGAACAGCTTCCCAAAGCTATTCGCATTCACGTTTGACGTTGTCAGTAATGTCTCCTGCGTGTTCGCGCCTGCGTGCGTGTTGTCATAACGCCATGTGGGGACGTTGACGGGATTTGCTACCTGCGCCGCCGCGCCGATCCAACTCACGCTAAGCGCTAAAACGAACACCAATAGCGCATGGGCTTTGCGTCGGTGCAAGACTGCGGGCGGAGGGGCGCTGACGGCAGGCTGTGGAATCTTGGAGTTGGTAATCAATTGCAGGTGACCTCGCTTGAGAGAACATCGCGTTATCGTTGACTCTCGGGACCATGCTGGTCGGTGCGTATTCGTCCGCTCACAACATTTTGTTGAAGTCTGTAGCCGAGATCTTTCCAACGTGAGATCCCAAATGCAATCTGCAGGCCATCTTCGCGGTAAGGAAGCAGCAGTATTTGTAACCATTGAAAGTACAGTATTTGCGGGCTGATTTCAGCTTGCCGGTAAGCGAGAAAATTGGAGTCTTAAATAACAGAGTTGCAGAGGTTTGCAAACCAATGCGAGTTTTAGTGAACACTTGCCAAGGTTTTGCAACATCCAGAGTTGCTACTTCAAAGAAGTGACCATCTATTACTGGAATACCGTCACGCCTATTACCGTCGGATCGTTACCAGAGGTATTTGCGCAATCTCTGCATCATCGCTCAGGATATAAGCATGCCTTTTCTTCGAGCCTGGCCGGTTATCATTCTTTTCATTTCATCCGCGGCATGGTTGCATGCGGAAGATGGAATCGTCTGGAAGGTGCAGGGTGACTGGCGCATAAGCAACACGCAGGATTCGCTGCGGAAAGGAGAGCCTGTCGCCCCTGGTGCATTGTTGACTGCGAGCACCTCGACAACGGCAACTGTCCTCATTCTTCTCCCTGACGGTCAACGACTTCTCTTCGATTGCCATGACGTACGCACATGCACACAGGGATTTCGCGTGCCTGCTCTTATGGAAAAACCCGACGACGATGCAGTGCAGTTATTCCATACCGTTCGCGACGCGATGCGCCTGCCTGCAGCCCACGTGGCAGCGCCATCAACCACTACGACAGAGACAGAAACAGTGATTCCCCTTGAGGACGATGGGACGATCCTTCTCAGGCGAGCGCTCGCCGCGTTACCTCCGGGGCAATACCGACTGACCGTGCAGGGTGCAGAAGATGCACAACCATCCGACCAATCTCTTACCTGGTCGGGCCCCCGCGATGACGCGAGACTGCCTCTCTTCCATGCAGGCGTCTATCACTTGCGCCTTTTTGGAAATCTTGGCGTAGAGCGCATGCGTGTCGTGCTGCTGGCTGAATCACCTCAGCTGTTCTCATCCCGGCAAAAAGCCTTCGCTGAAGCAAGAAAAGATTTGCAGGAATGGAACGAGACTTTCCCTGGCTGGCCTATCCATGAGTGGCTTCAGCTATATCTCGAAGGGTTGGCGCATCCTCAGCAATAAGGCATACCCATCAGTTCGCACGCCGCCAATCCATCGTCTATGGAGATATCCTGCAAGCAGCGTCATCCATGATCGGATCAGGCATAAGCATGCAGTCTGAAACTCCTCGGGAGATATGCAATGAAGATTGTGAAAGCGTCTGTCATCATCTGCTCGCCCGGACGCAATTTTGTCACACTCAAAATTGAGACGGATGAAGGCATTTATGGACTAGGTGACGCCACGCTCAATGGGCGGGAACTGGCAGTAGCCAGTTATCTGGCTGATCATATAGCTCCCTGCCTTATCGGGCGTGATCCTTTTCAGACGGAGGATATCTGGCAATATTTGTACCGCGGAGCTTATTGGCGACGCGGCCCCGTCACTATGGCGGCCATCGCGGCTGTGGATGTGGCGCTCTGGGATATCAAAGGAAAATCGTTGCACACACCTGTCTACAACCTCCTCGGAGGCAAAAGTCGCGAAGGCGTCCTGGTCTACGCGCATGCACATGGAATGACAGTAGAAGAGGCTATCGATGACGTCGCCAGGCACATTGAGCTTGGCTACCTCGCTGTGCGCGCTCAAAGTGGTATTCCCGGTCTCGAATCGACATATGGGGTACCCAGGGGAACGCAGTCTTACGAGCCTGCCGAGCGCGGATTGCCCTCAGAGAACAGGTGGTCCTCCGAACTGTACCTTCGACATACACCGAAATTGTTTCAGAGAATTCGCGAAGTATGCGGTGAAGACGTTCACCTGCTGCATGACTGCCATCATCGGCTGACCCCGATTGAAGCGGCGCGCCTGGGGAAGGAACTGGAACCATTTCATCTCTTCTGGATGGAAGACCCGCTTCCTGCTGAGTTACAGGAAGGATTCAAGCTAGTGCGCGAACACACTACAACTCCGCTTGCAACCGGCGAGGTTTTCAATACCGTATGGGATGCACACGACCTGATCCGTCGGCAATGGATTGATTACATCCGTATGTCCATTGTCCACGCAGGTGGCTTTACCCCTCTGAGAAAGATTGCCGATTTTGCAGCGCTCTATCATGTGCGCACAGGCTGCCACGGCGCTACCGACCTATCGCCGATCACGATGGCGGCAGCTCTGCACCTGGATATTGCCATTCATAACTTCGGGATTCAGGAACATATGCCGCACTCAGCAGAGACTGATGACGTTTTTCCCCATGCTTACAAATTTGATGCAGGCTATATGTATCCCGGCGATGCTCCTGGCTTGGGAGTGGATATCGACGAGCAACTCGCTGCGAAATATCCGTACCAGCGCGCCTATCTCCCCATCAACCGAAAGCTTGACGGCACTCTTACCGACTGGTAACTCCGTTCCAGCCGGGCGCAGCTTATGTGACGGTGATGTAGGTTCTGTAGTCTTCCCTATCGATATCGACGAAGGGCATGAAGCGTGTCGCGCCGATTGTCCAGGCGCCACTTCCCTCTTGTCTCAGGCTCTGCAATTGTTCGCGTCTCAGTGTCGGATTCTCCCCCATCGCAAAAAGCACGACAGGCCCACGGACAAGGGCTGCCGTCTCAGTGTGCCGGCTGTCGATAGGTTCCAGGCGTACGGGCATTGGAAGTGTCACCTCAACGTGATCTCCATCTTTCCATGTTCGATCAATGGATGCGAAACCGGTATCGATACGTACCGGCGCTGTCGCACCATTCACACGAATGATCGCCCCATCGCTTTTTGATTGGCGCGCCCACTCTGGAATTCGCAGACGCAAGTTGAAGCGAGCGCTCCTGCTGGCGCGAAAATCCAGGCGGATCTTTCCTCCGCGTGGATAGTCGCCGCTTTGCGTCAAAGACAACTGAGCGCCGTTTTCCGTAGTCCACTTTAACGTGGAGGGCAGGTAGAGATTTACGTAAATGCCATTCGGATCGTGAAAATAAATCAGGATATGATAATCGGCTGCGACTTGCGGCAAGGTTCCTGAGCAGCAGGGCCAGCGGTCGGGGAAGAATACTTTACTCCCTTGATTGTTATAGTCCGAGTAGTAAAAAGCTCGCCCGTCTCTCTCCAGCGGCTTAGCGCCAAGTACGGTGTTATAGAGCACGCGCTCCATGCTATCTCCGTAGCGGCCGTCGCGTGTAACTCGCAGCAGATAACGGGTGAGCTTGAAATGAGCATAGCTCCCACAAGGCGTCTCAAAGCCGCGATGCGTGTTGCTCAAGCTGCGAAACAGATCATCGCTCTCAGGCACTTTGAACTCTTCTTCAGGCCCCCAGCCGCCCGTGGCAAAGCTCTGCGTTGCATCGATCATCTCGAAAGCATTCCGGCCTGCGGCAAGATGCCGGACGCTTCCAGTGGAAAGATAGGCCTGCATTGCGGAACTCAGAGCGTTGCAGTAGCTATACGCGTGATGGCGGGCAAGCACATTCTTTCCATCGGCCAACGGATCGAAGTAGGTTTCGTCTAAAAGGAAACGATCGGCCAGTGTCCGGTAGCGATCGCCGGCACCTCGCTGCCACGCCAGATATAGATTTTCGGGCAGCGTGTAGGACTCATCCCAGGTGTAATCATCGGTTGTGTTTTCGCCGATCGATTGCCGCCACTGACGTTGTGGCAAATCGCGATCCAGCGCGCGTGGCGGAAGATGAGGCACAGCAACATCACTCACCCGGTTCAGCAACGAAAAGTCCCGATCAAGTCCGCAGTAAGAATGCGCATCAATCAATCCACAAACGGTCTTGTCATAGTTGTAAGCGGGAAAGCGAAAGTTCGTGTAGAAGCGTCCTGAAACAGCCGGGCCATAGAGTTCAAGTATCTGCTGAACCTTCGCACGCGTCGCAGGGTCGCCAGAAACCGCATAGCCGCGAGACAGCGCAGAGACCCACTGGCCGAAGGAGTGCGCAGGAGCAAAGCCATGACCGCCTGAGGGAGTTTTTGTGAGTGGTACTTCGTCGTACCAGCCGCCCATTTCCGGCCCAGGGGCCGGCAGCCCGGCACGCAAACGCCACGGCTTAAGCAAGCTGTCCACGTTCATATGAAGCAGCACTGACTGCGTCTGTTCAAACTGAGTTCGAGCCGGACCAGGTGCCAATTCGACGTCGCCGTAGCCAAACTCTTTCAGCACGGGAGGTGCATTATCGGCCCGTAATACAGGCTGCGCATAGGCTGCTGCCACTGAGAGCGACGCGTTCTGCAGAAATGATCTGCGGGTAAGCATGATACCTCTTGGATGCAATCTACCCCTCGACAGCAAGTACTGCAACTCCGGGCGATGGGCTTGCATCGAACTCGGCAATGCGACGAACCAACATACTGGTTTTGTAACGTATTGGCCAATTTTGGATCACACAAGGAGAAAGTGATTCCAGTGTTTCGGCATGCTCTTAAATCCAGCGGATGAAAGACGGCATCATGATTAAGTACGTAGCGAGAAGACGTCCAGAAAAATGGGAAATAGTAAACGCCCGAGTGAAACACCGATGGATGCTTCCGTTCGTAGCGTTCGAGTGGTCGTGGGAATGGGTTGCCTTCCTGCTGAGCAACTGGAGTTTTCTTGAAGTTCTCGAATATCTTGGCAGCTTTTCCGTGCTGGCTGGCGTCATCTTTTATTTCAGCGAGTCGGGAGACCGTGTCCAGCAGCGGCATTACCAGACGTGGCAGGTGATCAATACCGCGCAGGGTAAGGGTGGCAGCGGTGGCCGCATCGACGCCTTGCAGGAACTAAACGAGGATAACGTGCCGCTCGTCGGCGTGGATGTGTCATCCGCATTCCTGCAAGGACTGCGACTGGAACATGCAAACCTGCTGCGCTCCGACTTCAACGCCGCTGACCTCCGTGGCAGCGATTTAAAATCAGCAGACTTTTCCTACGCGGACTTACATTCCGCGAACCTCCGTGGCAGCAATCTTGAGGACACCTCGTTCGAGCATGCAAACTTGAACGAAGCCGATCTCGTAGGAAGCAACCTCACCGGCGCCAGGCTGGAAGACGCAGACCTGGGGGGCGCAGACATGCGTGCAACCAATCTGCAAAACGCCGCCTGGCAGCACCTGAAGAACATCAGGATGGCGAATATCGCTGGAGTCAAGAATGCGCCGGCAGGCTTTGTTGCATGGGCATTGGAAAATGGTGCAGTTCAGATACAGAACGGCAATGACTAGCATGCAGAGTTGCGATAAGTATGTACCGGATTCAAATCACCTGTTGACACTCAAGTAGAGGAAGGCGCAAAGTATCTGTGGAAAAGCTACAGGGAGACAGATGGGCGAGAACAAATCAGATGTTTTACAAGGCACACTGGATCTGATGGTGTTAAAGACATTGGAAACGATGGAGCCTTTGCATGGTTATGGCATCGCCCGGCGAATTGAGCAGGTGAGCGACGATACGTTAAGCCTGAACCAGGGGACTATTTATCCGGCCCTTCTTCGCTTGCAACAACGTGGTTGGATCAAGTCTGAATGGGGAACGTCGGAGAATAACCGCCGTGCCAGATACTATTCGTTGAGCCGACTCGGAAAGAAACAAATCGATAAAGAAACTGAGAGTTGGGAAAGGGTTGCCGCGACCATGGCGCGCTTTCTTGCTTCATCGCGTTAGGTGCCACCTATGGACTGGCTGCGAACTTTGCTGAGCCGCTGCAAGGCATTCCTGATCCGAAACAAGCTCGATCAGGAGCTTGAAGAGGAATTTCGGACGCATCTCGATTTCGCGACCGAGGAGAACTGCAGACGCGGCATGCCGGAGGACGAGGCCCGACGCGCTGCGCTGCGAGACTTTGGCGGCGTGACCCAGATTCGGGAAAGATATCGTGTACGGCGCGGCCTGCCGCTCCTCGACACGCTCGCTCAGGACATTCGTTTCGCGACGCGCCAAATCTCGCGTACGCCGGGCTTTGCCGCGGTGGCCATCGTCACGCTTGCTCTGGGTATCGGTGCCAACACCGCCGTTTTCACGCTTACTCATGCGCTGCTTCTACGAACGCTGCCTGTGCCCGATCCCGCCGAACTGGTGCGGTTGGCGATCGACGTGAGCGCCACTGAGACTGACGGCCGCGACGCCCCGCTTAACCTGCCGATCATCGAGGCGATCCAAAAGCAGTCGCGATCGTTCCATGGCGTCTTTGCCTGGTGCGTCTACGACTTTCCTTTTAAGGATGGCAGTATCAGCAGCGGCATACACGGCGCTATCGTGAGCGGCAATGCCTTTGAATCATTGGGCGTGCGCCCTGCTGTCGGCCGCTTGCTGACTCCCTCCGACGACCAGCCCGGCGGCGGTTCCGACGGACTGGCAGCAGTCATCAGCCATCGCATCTGGGTAGAGCGCTATCACTCCGATCCTTCCGTCATTGGCCGGCACATAACTGTCACCGACCATGGAGCAACAATCGTCGGCGTGGCGCCGGCTGGATTTGAAGGCGTGATCGTCGCCGAGCATCCCGATATCTATCTGCCGCTCGAGTTCCAGGCTGTGCTGTATGGCCAGCGCGCGAAGCACGAAGGCGGACGCCTATGGCTCGACACCTTCGCCCGCCTCAATCCAGGCACCAGCCGCACGCAAGCCGCTGCGGAGATGAACACACTCTTCCCGGCCATCCTGGACACGACCGTGCCCCCGGACCTGCGGCATCAGCCGGTCATCGAAAAGGCCCGTTTCGAGGTGAAGCCCGCGCGCACAGGCTGGAGCAGGCTTCGTTCGCAGTACACCGAGCCACTGTTGCTGCTGCAATTCAT
>JAATFH010000178.1 GCA_015655315.1 Terriglobales bacterium | reverse complement strand
GCCAGCCAATTGCCGGGGCTCGGCGTCGGCTGCCATGTGGTTCTGGTGGATGGAGCGCCAGCGCTGCCTGCATCGCAAATTCCCTCGCTGATGAGCACGCCGGAACAAAATCAACCGGCATTTCGCGCCACATTGGGCAGTTTTGTCACCGATTTGCTTCGGGGACGCATCGGCGACGGCGACATGGAAGCGGAAGCCACAGCCCAGATCAGGAAACTGCAGCAGGCGGGCATCCGCGTGACGCATCTGGACACGCATAAGCACACACACATGTTTCCTCGCGTCCTGAGGCCTCTGCTGCGGGCGGCGCTGGCCTGCGGAGTCAAGGCCATCCGCAATCCCTTTGAGCCGAACTGGAGCCTCAACGCCACCGCCAACGCAGGCCACGTGCGCAAGATGCAGGTACGCCTGCTGCGCTCGCAGAGCACGGCCTTCAGCGAAGCAGTTAAACAGGCCGGGCTGCTGACCACCGATGGCGCCATCGGTGTTCTAGCGACCGGCACGCTCGATGCTCTGACCATCCGCAACCTTCTGGCCGCAATGCCCGACGGCACGTGGGAGCTGGTCTGTCATCCCGGCTACAACGACGCGGCGCTGCAGCAGCAACGCACGCGCCTGCTCGCGTCCCGTGACGTGGAGCGAGAGGCTCTCCTCGAAACCATTCCGCATGCAAACGCCGAACTGATCCACTTCGGACAGCTTGCATGAATCCCGCTACCCGCCAACAGCGTCCTATGCAGAGAGTGAGCCAATCATGAAAATTGGAATTACCTGTTATCCCACCTACGGCGGCAGCGGCGTTGTGGCCACCGAACTCGGCATCGAACTGGCTGCTGCCGGACATCAGGTCCACTTCATCACCTATTCGCAGCCCTTCCGGCTCACGGGACGCGAAGAGGGCATCTTCTACCATGAAGTCCCGGTGTCGAATTACCCGCTCTTTGAATATCCGCCCTACGATCTGGCGCTGGCTTCGCGGATGGCCGAAGTCGCCGAATACTACGATCTCGACCTGCTACACGTTCACTACGCGATTCCGCACTCGGTAAGCGCTTTGCTGGCGCGGCAGATGCTGGCAGCCCGAGGACGTCACCTGCCCTTCGTGACGACCCTGCATGGCACCGACATCACGCTCGTCGGCCTTGATCGCTCTTACCTGCCCATTACCCGGTTTTCCATCGAGCAGAGCGACGGCGTTACGTCCATCTCGCAGTACCTGCGCGAGCGGACGATCAAGGAATTCAAGATCAAGCGCGAGATCGAAGTCATCACAAATTTTGTGAATTGCGACTTCTACCTTCCGCTCAATCCTGAGGAGCGCGCAGAGAAACGCAAGCGCTATGCGGCCCCCGATGAGAAAATCCTGATTCATCTTTCCAACTTCCGTCCGGTAAAGCGTGTCACAGACGCGGTAGAGATATTCGCGCGTGTCGTGGAACAAATTCCGGCACATCTGCTGCTGGTGGGCGATGGACCGGACCGCTCCGCGGCGGAATGGCTGGCCCACAAGAAAGGCATCCAGGAGCGCGTTCACTTTCTCGGCAAGCAGGAAAGCGTCAACGAATTGCTGCCGTTGGCGGACCTGATGCTGATGCCCAGCGAACTGGAGTCCTTCGGCCTCGCGGCACTCGAAGCCATGGCCTGCCGCGTTCCCACCATCGCTACGAACGTAGGCGGAGTGCCTGAACTGATTGAAGACGGCGTCGATGGGCGACTCTTCCCTGTTGGCGACGTGGACGGCATGGCGAATGCTGCCGCAGAGCTGCTCCTTGACCCGGCAAAGCTCGAAGCTATGGCCACTGCCGCCCGACGGACGGCGCAGCAACGCTTCTGCGCTTCAAAGGTCATTCCTGTCTATGAGAGATATTACGAGCGCGTGCTCGAACGCGCCGGAAGCGCCGCTGAACCAGTCTCACCGTCTTCGTAACCCGCAGCAGGCATCTCCATTGTGATGTGCGTTCCGCGTCCGGGACGGCTGGTCACATCGAATTTTGCAGCGTCGCCAAAGAGCACGTCCAGGCGCTCCCGCACGTTGCTCATGCCGATCCCCGTTCCCTGGTGCAGCACCCCGCTGGAATGCGACCTCCCCGGAGCAATGCCCACGCCATCATCTTCCACTTCGATCTTCAGCTTGCCCCCGTCGAGCCGGCTGCGAATGGTAATGGTGCCGCCGCTGATGCGCGGTTCGAGTCCGTGCTTGATGCTGTTCTCGATCAGCGGCTGCAGAATCATGCTGGGCACGGGCAACTCCAGCGTGACCGGATCGATCTCCTTCACCACCTTCAGCTTGTCCGCGCCGAAGCGCACGACCTCGATGCCGAGATAATCGTCGGTGAAATTCAGCTCCTCACGCAGCATCACATACGAATCGTGATCTTTGAGGAGAGCGCGCAGGATGTTGGCCAGCTTCACGATCAGTTCGCGCGCCTGCTCCGGACGAAAGCGCACCAGCGACGCGATGGAGTTGAGCGTGTTGAATAAGAAGTGAGGATTGATCTGACGCTGCAAGGCGTCGAGCCGCGCCTCCAGCAACAGTCTCTTCTGCTCTTCCAGCTTTTG
>JAATFH010000525.1 GCA_015655315.1 Terriglobales bacterium | reverse complement strand
GTGGTGCAGGAGATGTGTGCGCGCATGGGAGTGGTGACGGGCAAGGGTCTCAGCGATCTCATCCGCGAAGAGTTCGGGTTGCGAATGACGTTCATCGTCATGGTCCTGCTGGTCATCGTCAATTTCGGCAACGTCATTGGCGAATTCGCAGGCATCGCAGGCAGCCTCCAGCTCTTCCATCTTTCGAAATACATCTCGGTGCCCATCTGTGCGGTGCTGGTGTGGCTGCTGGCGGTCCGGGGCGATTACAAAACAGTCGAAAAGGTTTTTCTTACCGCATCTGTTTTCTACATCGCCTACATCATCACCGGCGTGCTGTCGGAGCCAAGCTGGCATACGGCCATTGTCGCAACAGTCAAATTGCCGCCACGAACCCTCTGGAAACAACCCGACTACGTATTCATGGTAGTCAGCGTGATCGGGACGACCATTGCACCATGGATGCAGTTCTACCTTCAATCCTCGATTGTCGAAAAGGGAGTCAGCATCAGAAAGTACGCGGCGACGCGGCTGGATGTGATCGTCGGCTCGATTTTTACCGATGTCGTGGCCTGGTTCATCATTGTGGCCTGCGCGGCGACGCTCTGGTCGCATGGCCTGGGAACCATCAGCATGCCCGCCGATGCAGCGGAAGCCATGAAGCCGCTGGCGGGGTCGTATGCGTTTCTGCTCTTCGCTTTCGGGCTGTTCAACGCATCTTTTTTTGCGGCGTCGGTACTGCCTCTTTCAACCGCATATACCGTTTGCGAAGGTCTTGGCTTTGAATCGGGAGTAGACAAGAGCTTTAGCCAGGCGCCATTCTTTTACTGGTTTTATACGTTTCTTATAGCGGGCGGGGTTGCCGTTGTGTTGATCCCCGATTTTCCGCTGGTGCAGTTCTCCATCTTTTCGCAGATGTTGAACGGCATCTTGCTCCCCATTGTGATCGTCTTCATGCTGTTACTGATCAACCGGAAAGACCTGATGGGCAAGCATGTGAATTCTCGCTGGTTTAACGCGGCAGCCTGGTTGACGGCGATCGTTGTAACGATCTTATCGGTAATACTGATGGTCCAGCAGATCTCGAACGTCTGGAAGCACTCCTGAAAAAAGAAGCCCCAATCTTTGCGAGAGATTGGGGTCAGGAGGTATTCGTTTTCAAGAGACGTGATTAGAGTATGAGATCGACAACGAATCGTCTTGAACACATTGGACGGTTTTGCTCTCCATCTTTCGGCGGAGGGTTCAGTTTTTCGGCAATCCTCGGCGTGACGCAATAGGAGCGGCGGGAACACCCGCGACGACGGCGCCGGGAGGCACGTCTTTTGTCACCACCGCATTGGCTCCGATGGTCGCCTTGTCCCCAATAGTGATACCGCTCAGAACTGTCACGCCGCGTCCGATCCAGACCTCGGACCCTATTACGATGGGTCGGGCAGTATGTCCCGCGTCGCGGATGGCAGCATCTTCCGACCGATTATGGTTCGCGTCGCGGATACTTGAATATTCGCCGATCATGCTTCCGCGTCCGATCGTGACCCCGGAAAAGGCAACAATATGGACGCCGCGTGAAAACACAACGCCGTCGGCTATCTGGATAGAGCCCTGCTCCCGCGTCTCCAAATGTACTTCGGGATAGAAAAGGACATCTTCGCCGATGCGGATGTTCCGCGTGCCGTAGACATGAACTTTTCCTTCAATGACAGCAGATGCCGGCAGCGGATTGGATATGTCCGCTGCCAGCGCTGCATGTGCGCGTAGACGGCGAAGATTCTCGCGAACCGACCGAGTGAGCCGCAAGAAAACCATGAGCGGCAGGCCAAAGACGATCTTAAATAGACGCTTCATAGAAGAAAAGAAATCCTAACTACCAGGGGCGAGGAGGCGAGACGCGCCCGCCCGAAGTGTCCTGCCATGCCTGTCGCATCAGAATAACGAGATTGCGATGTTCCTGGGCACGCAATCTGCGGCGTGGATCGTTGCTGAAAGAGTTGCGCAAAACGATCAACTTATAGAGTGTCAGTTCCAGGGCCTTGGCCAGCCACGCGGAAAATCCATGATGCTTGCGGTAATAGAGCAAAGTACTACGCATTCTCCAGCGAATGAGTTGAGCGCCGGTCGAGGACATCTCCAATGTCTTGACCTGTCGCGACGACTCACCGCCGACATGAACGACAACAATATCCGGCCAATACCAGATTTGATAGCCTGCGGTCTTGATCCGTCGGCAGAGGTCTACTTCTTCCGAGTAAAGAAAAAACGCGGGATCAAAAAATCCTACCTTGGCGAGGGCTTCTGAGCGGATGATGGAAAACGCGCCGACCGCCCAATCCACTTCTGCGGCCAGAGACTGGTCCGCCCAAGTCCGATCAAACCGTCCAAAGATGCGTGATTGCGGATAGCGTGACGCCAGACCGAGGTAGACGAAAGCGTCGTTCAGAATGCTGGGGAACATGCGTCCCGAAGGCTGCCAGGAATGATCGCGCCCGATGAGGCGGGCTCCGCCAAGGCCTGCCTGTGGATGCTCGTCCATGTGCTGGAGGGCAAGCCGTAGTGAGTCCACCCCAAGAAAGGCATCGGAATTGAGCAGAACAATGTAACGTCCGCGAGCCTGTTCAAGAGCAAGATTATTGGCGGCTCCGAATCCAAGATTGGTCTGGCTGCGGATGAGACGCGCCTGGGGAAATTCCTGTTCGATCATCTCCGCGGAGCCGTCTGAAGAATTGTTATCGACAATCCATGTCTCGACTTGAATTCCGCTGGACTCGCGTTCGATGGACTGCAGGCACTCGCGCAGCACATCGCGCGTATTGAAAGAAACGATCACGATTGAGATATCAGGCAGATCTGGAGAGGAAGAGGTCATAGGTCCCGAGGAGTCCTTTGCGCCAGACACTTTTCAAATGCAGTGGCGAGAAGCTGAATATTCTGCGGAAGGTTGTAACACTCCAGGACGCGGGATCGTGCTGACGCTCCCAGCCGTCTGCGCAGCGCTTCGTCCGTGATGAGTTGATCCATAGCCGCTGCGAGAGCCTCTACGGAAGAAGCCGGTACGAGAAGCCCATCTATATTCGGGCGAATAAGTTCCGGGATACCTGCGATAGAGGTACTGACACAGGGGATTTCCATGGCCATGGCTTCCATCAGTGCAACCGGGACGCCTTCAGCAAAGCTGGCGAGAGCAAAGATGTCTGCCTGTACCAATTGCTGCCGAGTCTGGTCGTGATTGAGTGCGCCGCAAAAAGTAACATAGTTTCCAAGGGCGTGCTCGTCAACAAATTGTTGCAGGTGCTGTCTATCAGGTCCATTACCTACAAAGACAAGCTGAATGTCGTGGCCTTGAGTAAGTAATGTGTGAAAAGCTTGCAGGAGTATGAGTTGTCCTTTCGCAGGGACTAAGCGGCCGACCGAAACTATTCGAATGCGTTCTGTCGAGCGTGAAGATACGGGAGAAAATTCCTGCGGATTTACACCCAGGCGCAGGACCTGAAACTTATTCCAATGTGCAGGGTCCGCGTACTTCATTAATTGACTGCGGCAGAAGTCGCTTATACAGAAGATGAAACTGGCACGCTCAATCTTTTGCCGAAGGTAAAAATGCTCGACGTCGTAAAATTCTTCGGGGCCGTGAATGGTCAGTGAATAGGAGATACCCCACGCCTCAGCAGTCAACATGCCGACGGTGGCAACTGGACCGCCAAAATGTACATGCAGATGTTGCAAATCGCGGCGCTTCATCCACGCACCGATCAACAGCGCTTCCGCCAGATAAAACAATGCGTAAACACCGGCCTGAAGATCCCAGTGCACGAGTCGCAGGGCTGCGCGCAGTCCACGTATGCAGACCCTTGTGTCGCGAAATAGTACAGAGATCATTGTTCTCAGGATGGTTCCACGTCGAAGTGTCTTGAGATAGTACGTTCCTTGTGCTTCGAGTTCTTCCTGGGGGGGTAGTTGGGTGGCCGGACGATCCGAAGGATTTATCGATGCCGTTTCAATTTGGAATCCAAGTTGCTTTAGCCCCAGTATCTCTCTTAGAAAAACGTGTGCGAAATTGCAGGGTACTGGCTGAGCAGGTAGGCAATTCGCGGCCTCTGCGATTTTAGATTTACTGACGAACTTTCCAGAGTTGCTTTTTGTAGGTGTATTTCTTGCATGTGATTAGGGAATATTTACTTTTTGGTTCAATAAAGATGTAACTACGAATGGCGGCAAACTTACTAAAAGCTAAACAGCAAATTACATCAGGCAGAAATACAGGCAATATAATCAGCCGAAGTAGATACCGGAAATTAGCGGTTTCAATTGGTTTAACATTCAGACCGAGCGACCATGCTCCCCCTGTTCCTGTCGCCCGCCCTGCATACAACTAGATTACAGAATATTGTTTGCAGAAACGCAGAAGTCAAAAGAGTAAACAAGCATTCTTTCCCGTCACGGATATTCCAGGGAGCGTCAGTATGTCCTTTATTTTTAGTAGTTTCTGGCTTTTGCGGAGGCCCGTGTGTCTTTTTCTTTCAGGCTTTGCATTCAGTTGTGCCATCGCCTGCGGCGAGACTGTTCGGAGCGCGGGAAATAACAATGCTACCCAGCCTTTGGCGGCAACTGCAGCGACGCCGACAGTTGTTCTGAATGATTCACAAATCGTCCAGGCGAATACGAAACGCGCGGGCATTAATTTAGGGACCATTAATTATTACGACACAGGTCAGTTGCTCAAGAATCTGGTGGGGTCCTTAAATCCCGGATTTGAGCCGACGATAAGTCAGCAGATATGGGGACTGGTTTCGGCTGGAACTACAACCACCTTTACCGATCCAGACCAGTACGATACCGTCCCACCAAACTATTGGACCGGCGGAACATTCACCGTGATCGAATCGCAATCCGGTGGCAAAGAACTTGGCTGCACAGGAACGATCTCGTCCAACACCGGCCCGAATTATCCCAATGAAACCAACACAAGCCCGGTATTTACGTTGGCAACACCTTGCGCTGCGCCCTTGAATGTCGGGGATATCGTCATCCTGCGTAAGACCGTTTCGCCGACGCCTGAATCCTGGTGGGAAAATACCGGAGGCGGCATCTGGGGATCTGTCGCCGGCGGAGGAAAACTGCTATCAGACACAACCGATCTCTGTTCGACCTGCGGTTCACAGGCAATTCAG
>JAATFH010000540.1 GCA_015655315.1 Terriglobales bacterium | reverse complement strand
TCCTGAAGTTTCTTGACGACAGGAGTGAAAAGGAGTGAACCAAACTTCATATGCCCTCACATTCGTCAAACGTATGGACGGCACACGATATGCCGCCCACACGTATGGGCAATCAACTACGCTTTCGCAAAGAACTCGAGGATTCGGGTTGCAATCTCCTCGCCATGAGTCTCGAGCGCGAAATGTCCCGTTTCAAGGATGTGCGTTTCGACCTTCGGAAGATCCCGCTTATATGGCGTCGCACCTTCGGGAGGAAAGATGAAATCATTCTTACCCCAGGTGATCAGCATCGGCGGTTGATACTTCCGGAAGAACTCCTGGAACTGAGGATAGAGCGGCACGTTCGTCCGGTAGTCGTACAGCATATCCAGTTGGATATCGGCATTCCCAGGACGATCCATTCCCGCCTGATCCAGAGTATAGGTCGTCGGATCCACCAGCGTCTTATCTGAAACTCCGTTTTCGTACTGCCATTTGGTCGCGTCAGGCTTGGTCAAGTACTCCAGTGCCGCGCGATTTTCGGCTGTCGCCTCGCCCCAATACTTTTTGATCGGATCCCAGAACTCGCGAAGCCCCTCTTCGTAGGCGTTACCGTTCTGGACGATCAGACCTGAGACCTTCTCCGGATGGCGAATCGCCAAACGGTATCCGATCGGTGCACCGTAATCCATCACATACATCGCGTATTTGTCGAGGCCGAGTTTTTTGGTCAGTTCCTCAACAAGATTCGTCATGTTTTCGAACGTGTAAGCGAAGCTCTTGCGATCGGGCATGCTGCTGAATCCATAACCCGGATAGTCGGGAGCAATAATGCGAAAAGACCCCGCGAGCCGAGGAATCAGGTTACGAAACATGTTGGACGACGTCGGAAAACCGTGCAGCAACAGAAGCACAGGTGCGTCCTTCGCACCCGCTTCGCGGTAGAAGAGATCGATCTCTCCAATGCGAATTGTGTTGTAGTGTACGGTCGACGCTGACTCAGATGAGTTGGTTTTAGCAGTCATGATGTATTCCTCAAATCCCGTGTAGGCAGGACGTATGCCAGCCTCGCACCAAACCATAAACAAAATTGCGAGCCTTGCCTATTACGTCTTCCCGGTAATGGGTTTCTAGTAATAGGGACACCTGATTGTCATAGGCGGGAAACTTCGTTACCCTCGCGATGAGCGTATAAACCGCTCTTAGATCTTTTGGGCGTATGGCCCCATCCGAGTGCGGGGGAACAAGTCCAATTTAAACCGCCAGTGGGATATCGCTGGCGAACGCCGGAGGAACAGAGATGGCGTCTAGCGTGAACTCGGGAGCGGAGCACTTTGATGTTCTGATCCTCGGAAGCGGTGAGGCGGGTAAGTATCTTAGTTGGACTCTAGGCGGAGATGGAAAACGGGTGGCGCTCGTTGAGAGACGCTACATCGGCGGGTCCTGCCCAAACATTGCATGTTTGCCCAGCAAGAACATTGTGCACTCGGCCAAGGTGGCTTGGTATGCACGAAGGTTGAACGAGTTCGGCCTGAACCTGCCTGCACCCGGCGTCGACATGACGGTAGTCCGTGACAGGAAGCGGGCGATGGTGAGCGGGCTGGTAGATGTACACAACAAACGGTTCGCCGCCAACCATGTTGAGTTCATCTGCGGGCAAGGCATCTTTATCGGTCCACGTGAGATCTCGGTCAACCTTCAACAGGGTGGCACGCGACTTCTCTCGGCAGACACCGTAATTGTGAGTACGGGCTCCCGCGCAACTGTTCCTGACATTCCTGGTTTACGAGCGTCACAGCCGATGACGCATGTAGAGGAGTTGGAACTGGACACGCTTCCTGAACACCTGCTTGTTCTAGGCGCTGGCTATGTGGGCCTCGAGTTTGCACAGGCCATGGCGCGCTTTGGCTCCAGGGTTACGGTGATAGCAAAGCATGAAAGGCTGTTGCCCCACGAAGACCAGGACATTGCTGCGACACTCTGCCAGTTGCTTATCGCGGATGGTGTAGAGTTCCTGTTCCGCAGTAACGTTGAATCCGTCAGCGGACATTCGGGAGATGCGATCGAGGCACGGATAAGCAGCGTCGGCCATCAGCAAACTCTGCAGGCCACGCACATTCTTGTGGCAACGGGTCGTGCTCCCAATACGGATGGAATCGGCCTGGAAAAAGCCGGCATCGAACTGCACGCTACCGGTCACATCAAGGTGAATGCCTCCCTTCAGACATCGGCTGAGGGGGTCTACGCTGTAGGTGATTGTGCTGGCAGTCCGCACTTCACACATGTAGCGTATGACGACTATCGGACTGTGTACCGAACCCTCAAGGGCGACAGCCGGATCACCACAGGCCGCCAGGTACCGTATACGCTGTTTACCGATCCGGAACTCGCTCATGTCGGTCTCCATGAGGACAATGCCAAGCGCCAGGGCATTTCTTACCGATTGGCCAAGCTGCCGATGGCAGCAATATTGCGCACTCGTACACTCGGCGAAACAGAGGGATTTCTCAAGGCCCTGATCGCCGATGACGATCGCATTCTTGGCTTTACAGCTTTGGGCGTAGGGGCAGGTGAATTGTTGGCACCCGTTCAATTGGCCATGAGCGCGGGACTGCCCTACACAGCGTTGCGCGATCTGATTATCACCCATCCCACCATGACCGAGGGCCTTGTATTTTTGTTCTCTACTCTCGGCTCGAAGTAGTTTTGTGCAAAGCCCCTGACTTTATTTGATAAATCCTGAGCTCTCGGAAGGAAGCCAGCCGTCTATCCATTCTAGAAGTCGGCAGGAGCGGTGAGGCTCTAAAGAGAGACTCACCGTTGCGTCTTAGGTAAAGCGATGGAGCGAGGATTCAATAGACTGCGAACCTGCGCTAAGTGCGGGCTGGCATACGGGGGCGGAGCGCCACAGTCAGAAGCAACATGAATACTCCCACAACGACAAGACTAAGTATCGGCACTCGGAACGAACCGGTACGGTCACGCAAGATTCCCACCAGAATAGGACCGGTAGCCGCGATGAGATATCCGAATGTCAGCGTGAATGCGTTCCATACATCAGTCTCGTGCACCGTGTCCGTGTTATCCAATGGCAACGTCATTCCCAGAGTGAACCCTCCGGCCTGGCCGAAGGCAATCAGTGAAACCCACAAGTAAGGTGCGTATTGAGGCGCCATTGCTAATCCGACCAAGCCGGCACAGCAAAGAACGCTCGCCACTGCAAGCCATCCACGCCTGTCTCTTGATCGACTCAGAGTGCCGAAAACCGGATTGCCGAGCAGGGATGCAACGGCGAAAGTAGCGAGGATCAAACCAGCCTTTACATCTGAATATCCCAGTTCCCGATAGATCGAGACTGTCCATGCCAGGAAGGCATAGAACAAGAGATTGTTCACACCAAAGAAGACGGCGATGGCCCACGCGATCCCTTTGTTCAAGGGTAGGGGAGCCGAATCCGCAGGGGGGTCTACCGACGTATTCAGCTTGGCTGCGCGGACACCCACCATCGACCAAATCAAAAATGCTCCGACGCCAAGGAGCGACCAAACTCCAGTAGCAAAGCGCCAGCCGCCAGCATGGTTGCCGGCAAGCGGGCCAGTCAAAGCTGCTGCCCCGACACTTCCCACGGCGAGAGCTGTAGCGTACACTCCCATGACAACCGCCAGGCGGGAAGGAAACTCTGCCTTGATAAAGCCACCGATAAGAGTTCCTGCGATGGCAATTCCCGCGCCAACCCCTGCGGTGCCGAGCATTAGCGATGGGACATTTTGTGCGAACGCTCTGAGCGCAATGGAAGCGAGGAGCAGGGAGAGAGCCAACAACATGACACGATCCCTTCCATAACGTCGAGCCAGCCATGGGGTGGGTAGAGCGAGGAGCCCCATGAGCACGTCAGGGATAGAAGTGAGTAGCGCTGCGCTCCCATGCGATAGTCGAAATGCCTCTCGAATTGAGGGAATAACCGGGCCGACAGAGACGATTCCCGGTCTTAGGTCTACAGCCACAAAGATGATTGCGGCGATTGCAAGGCCTGCCGGAATTGCAGCTTCCTTGCTGGGTGAAGCTATATTTTTGACAGGCTCTTCCAAGGGTTACCTAGCGATTCTCATCCGGATTGGTCTCGGAAAATCCCGTCATCTCGATCCGCAAGCGGCCCCCCGCGCAATGCGCTCCTGGGTTCTGAAGAGTTTCCAACGTAGTCCTAGAGTTCAGCCATCAGTCTATGAAAGGAGACCGCGAAAACTTCTGGCCGAACTCTGGAGATTTTGTGGAGGTCGGACAGCTTCACATGGGACAGTAGATCAGCCTCCCTCAATCAGCGTTGTCTCTATCGTTACATCATGCGTCTCCGTAAGTTCACACGCCTTCATCTGTTGCGAGCCAAGTCGTTCCAATCAATCCTGCCGGAACTGCTCGGGAGCTTCAGGTGCTACAACAACGGAAAGACCAAGATAACCCGGCAGTGGCTCTGCAAATAGTGCGTCTGTCAGCCCACGGAAGCTTGACGAGCGCCTTCTCTGTCGATGAACATACACCTCGATTCAGACGTCGCCTATAGCGTTCACCTACTACTGGAATCCCCCTAACGCAAACATCCAATTGTGACGAACAGGAGCCTAGATTACGATCCCACTAAACTAAGGGCTTGGATTTGAGAGTCTCTTGGTATGGATATCACTATTATGGGAAAAACGACGGTTCGCCTTACCCTCATCGATGGGCCGACAACTCCTGATTGAATACAGTGGCCTTCGAATCCTCACGGACGCGACCTTTGATTCGCCGCAACTATATCCCTTAGGAGGGGAGAACCTCAGTAAATTCAATGCTCCTCCGATTGCTCCCGAGTTACTGTTGCCGATCCATGCTGTTCTACTTAGCCATGATCAGCACATGGATAATCTGGATCACGCGGGAAGAGAATTTCTGCCGAAGACAGAGCGCGTAATCACCACGAAGGGTGGAGCGCAGAGGCTCGGTGGAGGCGCAGTTGGGCTTATTCCCTGGGCGACAACCATAGTACCTCTCCCTGATGGGCGAGACCTCGTGATCACCGGGACACCCGCTCGTCACGGTCCCGTGGGAATTAAACCTGTTACTGGTGAAGTGGTCGGCTTCGTACTCTCGATCGAGGGGAACTCTGATATTTATGTCACCGGGGATACGGTCTGGTATGAAGGCATCAACGAGGTGGCGCAACGATTCAACAACGTAGGCCTGGCAGTCCTTTTCGCGGGTGCCGCGCAACCCCGCGGTCCGTTCAATGTCACGATGGATACAAATGACGCGATCGAGGCGGCAACTCGGTTTAAGAATGCCAAGATTGCTTCCGTTCATAACTTTGGATGGAGCCATTTTAAGCAAAGTCAGGAAGATCTTAAGAAGGCCTTCACCGTCGTAGGAATCGATCGGCTTGTCATGTTGCAACCTGCTGTTGCGGTTGATGTGGAGTTATAGGAAGCACCCGATCGAAACTGAAACCGGACTGGTAGCCCTTTTGGGCACGAGGGAATCGGACACACTTTTTCTGCCACCTACGAAGGCCTCGCCGCAGGCCGCAAGATTTGGGTTATCCGCGCCAGCGATAGCGGTTATGAATCAGGTTCGCCTACGGCAGGGATGAATGAGTTTGACGGTCCTATGAAGACCATACTCAAATCCATTGGACTCACTGACGTAACAATATACGGAGCGGAGCACACCAATCACGTGGATCATGGCAAGTTTACTCTAGACGCCTACACCACGGAGCTCCATAGAAACTCCACAGAATCATCAGGAATTCGGATAACTCTCCCGCTACGCTCTTTGGAGAAGTGACAAGTCCGAATCCGAACTTCTGATCCACCTGTTCACAGGCTCAATCCACGGAGTCGTAAGTTTCTAGAAAGTTAAACGAAGAGGTGACCGTATCTATGCGATCAAAAAGGGATGCTCCTGAAGCAAGTACGAACGAAATCAAGGATCTATCGCGTCGGAAAATTCTAATTGGCGGTACGGTCATGGTGGCCGGAATGAGCCTGCCCCCGGCCGTCTCTGCTCTGTCAATCTTCCGATCAGATTCCACAAACACAAAGGGGAAAACCATGTCGCACCATCTTGACTCACCCATTGCACGGCAGGACCTTCGCCTCGACATCACCGATCTCTACGTATTTCGCGGGGAGACTGGCACCACGTTCGTGATTAACGTCTGCCACTCCATTGGAAAGCCGCCCATTACCGGCTACCATCCGGAAGGCATGTACGAATTCAAGGTCGATCTCAACGGCGATGCTGTCGAAGAGGTTACCTACCGCCTTACGTTCGAGGAGCGCGACGCGCAGAGAAAGCAGAAATACACCGTTCGGCGCATTAGCCGTAAAGACGCCGTTGATCCGCATGCAGCCGGCACAGTGGTCGCACACGGAGTAACGGATGAGACCATAACCACGCCGTCAGGTCTGCGTGCCTGGGCCGGCCACGCCGGTGACCCGTTCTGGATTGAGCCGGATGTGCTCCATGCCGTTGGTCACGCGTTTGAAGATGGAACCAAGGTGGATCTCGCCGGTTGGG
>JAATFH010000461.1 GCA_015655315.1 Terriglobales bacterium | reverse complement strand
TGGCCATTGAGGGCAGCGTCTTCGTACTAGCCCGGTCATCTTATTTCTATTTTCATTCCCGCTCCGATACATGGCCTCCGGGCGTGTTCCCTCCCGACCGGCTCTGGGGAACGATCAACACGGCAATATTCGTCTTGAGCACAATTCCAACCGAATGGTACCGTCGCCGCGCGCGGGTCGGAGATACCACCTCAGTACAGATTGGACTGATCTTCGCGTGCATCATCGGGATTGCAACCTTAGCCGTGCGCTATGAAGAGATGACCCATCTGAACACCGACTGGAGCCAGACAGCCTATGGATCAATCGTGTGGCTCATCATGGGGCTGCATATTACCCACTTACTGACAGACTGGGTGGAAAGCGTCGTGCTCACGGTACTCTTCTTTTCACCGCACATCGAAGGCAAACGTTTCGTCGATGCCGAGGAGAACGCCAGCTACTGGTATTTCGTTGTACTCACGTGGATCCCGATCTACCTGATCATCTACTGGGCTCCGCGGTGGCTGAGGAGTTAGGCTTATGCCGACACCCATTAGTATCTTTCCCGGTGATGAAGATCAGAACATCAACTTCCGATTGTGGCTCGGCATCCTCCTTCCTCCGTTTGCAGGTGGGATCAACACTTTGGTCGGCTATATGCTGAGCAACTACGATTGCAATGTCCACAATCGCCACCTGGTTTTGCTGGTCAATATTCTGAGCGCACTGCTCTGCGTCATCGCTGGGATTACTTCTTATTCAACGCGGGGGAAGTTCGAGGACCGCGCCGATGACAACCCAGAATCGTTGCTGCATACGCGTCGGTTCATGCTATATGGAGGACTTGCATTCACAGCTGGCTTTCTACTCTTCATTATCGCCGGAACGACATCCACCTTCCTTCTTCATCCATGTGACCTGTGACTGCCCTATGCCAGCTCGTCGTTCTGCTCGCTGCGCAGGTCCAGCGCGATGAGGAAGGTCCGCTGCCAGTGCCGGGAACGCTTTGGCATTGGCAGAACTGGTCATGGGAGCTGTCTATCCTTCTTCCGCTCTTCATTATGCTGATCTGGTATCTGATTGGAGCTGCCCGTCGGGGGCGTCAGATGGCGCTCGGCAAACGCCATTTTGCGTTTGCCGTTGGATGGACTTCACTTTTTTTCGCGCTGATCTCGCCCCTTCACCGTCTTGGGGATGTACTCTTCAGCGCGCATATGCTCCAGCATGAGTTGCTGCTTCTGATTGCTGCGCCTCTCTTCGCTGCCTCGCATCCGGGTGTGACATTTCTCTATGCAATGCCGAGAAAGGCACGCCAACCGCTAGGCGCCTGGATTGCGAAGGCGGAGACTGATATGCCGCTCTCGATGATCTTCTCGCCGCTTGGAGCGTTCCTCTTACATGCCGCCGCTCTATGGCTGTGGCATATTCCGTACCTCTATCAAGCCACGATCGAATCTGATTTCATTCATGCCCTTCAGCATCTGAGCTTCTTTCTCTCCGGCATCTTGTTCTGGTCTGCTGTCTTCGGGGCTGGTCGTTCAACTATGACCTATGGCCTTGGAGTGCTGTATGTTTTTGGTGCCGCCGCGAGTTGCAGTGCGCTTGGCGCGCTTCTCACTTTCTCCTCCGTTGTCTGGTATCCGATCTATTCAGATCGTACCCAGCTTTGGAAATTGACGCCGCTTCAGGATCAGCAACTAGGTGGCCTCCTGATGTGGGTGCCTTCTGGTGTGGTTTTCATCCTGATTGGTATGTGGCTGTTTGCTCGCTGGCTCAACACGGCAGAGCAGCGTCTGCAGCATGGTGTCTTGGGTGAGCTTCCCGCAGGAAAGGAACATATATGAGTCGGTTCCTCATATTCCTCCTGCTCTCCACAGTTATGTTGGGCTGCTCGAATCAGGAACACAGCGATGCCTCGAAGCGTGGGAGAGACCATATGCAGTATTACGGATGTGGTTCTTGCCATACCATTCCCGGCGTTCCGGGCGCCCATGCCACGGTTGGACCTCCTCTTGATCGAATGGGGGTACACACTTATATTGCAGGGACGCTGCCGAATTCTCCCCAGCATCTTGCCTCGTGGATCCAACATCCGCAACAGGTTCACCCGGGAACCGCCATGCCTGAGCTGGGAGTGACCTCTATGGATGCCCATGACATTGCACAATATCTGGAGGAGCTGCGCTAAGGATGACAGATAGTACTGACCAGGTGAAGTCGCCTCAGAATATCTCAGGCTTCGTACGTGTGCGCGGAGCTCGCGAGCATAACTTGAAGAATATCGATGTTGATATTCCCAGAGATGCTCTCGTGGTTTTTACCGGTGTTTCGGGTTCCGGAAAATCTTCACTGGCGTTTGGAACCCTCTACGCCGAGGCGCAGAGACGTTATCTCGAATCGGTATCGCCTTACGCGCGTCGTCTCTTTCATCAGCTCGAGGTTCCTGAAGTGGACTCCATCGACGGCCTTCCTCCCGCAGTTGCACTTCAACAACAACGAGGCTCTCCAACTACGCGCTCCTCGGTGGGAAGCGTGACAACCTTATCGAATCTGTTGCGCATGCTCTATTCGCGTGCCGGCGATTACCCAAAAGGACAACCGCTGCTCTACGCCGAATCGTTCTCGGCGAACACGGCGGAGGGAGCCTGCCCGCAGTGCCACGGGCTCGGCCGCATTTACGACGTAACTGAAGAATCCATGGTACCGGATCCAAGTCTGACGATCCGTGAACGAGCTGTGGCCGCGTGGCCAACCGCCTGGCAGGGACAAAATCTTCGAGACATCCTTGTGACACTTGGCTATGACGTAGACAGGCCATGGCAGGAGTTGTCCCGGAAAGACCGTGATTGGATCCTCTTCACCGAAGAACAACCAACAGTGCCGGTCTACGCCGGATTCACGCCCGCTGAAACGCGGCAGGCATTCAAGCGAAAGCTCGAACCAAGTTACATGGGCACCTTTTCCAGCGCGCGTCGCTACGTACTGCATACCTTTGCTAACAGCCAGAGCGCGATGATGAAGAAGCGCGTTTCGGCGTACATGCTCAGCACCATCTGCTCACTCTGCCACGGCAAGAGGCTGCGCCCGGAAGCTCTCAGGGTGAAATTTGCGAGCTATGACATCGCCGAGATTTCCTCTCTCTCCCTTAAGCGACTCATGACGATCATTGTGCCGTATGCGAACGGCGGGCCGGTCCATGCAAAATCTCCGGAGCGCGCGCTCGTCACAAAGCGTATCGTTTCCGAGATCATCGCCCGGCTCCATGTGCTTCTCGATCTGGGGCTGGGGTACCTCACCCTCGAGCGAAGCACGCCTACCTTGTCTCCGGGCGAATTGCAGCGCTTACGTCTCGCAACTCAACTCCATTCAAATCTTTTCGGGGTCGTCTACGTCCTCGATGAACCGTCTGCCGGTCTCCATCCATCCGACACTGAATCCCTCATGCGGGCCCTCGATGCGCTGAAGCGTATTGGGAATTCGCTCTTCGTCGTGGAACATGAGATCGAGATAGTAAAGCATGCCGACTGGCTGGTGGACGTTGGACCAGCAGCAGGGCAGGCAGGAGGTCAAATCCTCTACAGCGGGCCACCTGATGGTCTGAGAGATGTGACCAACTCGGAGACTGCCAAGTATCTTTTTCGTGAGAAATGCGCCGACCCTTATCGACGTCGCGAGCCGCTTGGCTGGCTGAAGTTGCGAAACATAACCCGCAATAATCTTGTCGGTGTTGACGTAGATCTTCCCCTCGGAGTTCTTGCCTGCGTCACGGGAGTATCGGGATCGGGAAAGTCGACTTTGATCTCTCAAGCGCTGATCGATCTCGTCACGACTGAACTCGGACAGACATTGCAGACCGAAGGCGATCCGACCGAGCTGGAAGGCTCACCCATGATCGGAACGTCGGGCGAGCTCACGAACGGATTGCAAGGAATTCGGCGGCTCGTCGTGGTCGATCAGAAACCGATCGGACGCACACCGCGCTCTAACATGGCGACCTACACGGGACTCTTCGATCACGTGCGAAATCTGTTTGCGAACACGAAGGCGGCTAAAGCGCGCAAGTATGACGCAGGACGCTTCTCATTCAACGTAGCGAAGGGTCGTTGCGATACCTGTAGCGGCGAAGGCTTTGTATGTGTGGAGCTGTTATTTTTGCCGAGCGTCTACTCCCCGTGCCCTACATGCAAAGGCTCTCGCTTTAACGCGAAGACTCTCGAGGTCACTTACCGCGGCAAAAATATTGCCCAAGTTTTGGGAATGAGTGTAGATGAGGCGCTGCTATTTTTTGCTTCTGACGAGCCAGTGAGACGGCCATTGACCGTGTTGCATGACGTTGGTCTTGGCTATCTCCGACTAGGGCAATCGGCAACGGAACTCTCTGGCGGCGAAGCACAGCGTATCAAGCTCGCGACCGAACTGCAGCGAATGGGTCGCGGAGATACGCTTTACATTCTTGATGAACCGACCACCGGTCTGCATCCTTCGGATGTTTGCCGCCTTTTGGCTCAACTGCAAACTCTCATCGAGAATGGCAACACCGTACTTGTGATTGAGCATGACCTGGATGTCATCAGCGCCGGTGACTGGATCATCGACATTGGGCCAGGTGCCGGAGACGAGGGTGGAAAGGTGATTGCATTCGGACCACCCGAACAGGTCGCAAAGAATCAAATGAGCCGTACTGCACCCTATTTAGCCGTGCACCTTGGGCGCAGGTGACTCGTGTCAACCGCGAAATAGGGAAATCAAAATCTCTTATTTCAAAAACGGTCTAATCCGCGCCTATCAATTTGAGAGCGTTACATCTATCTGTGGTTGCGCCCGGCATCTTCTGAAGATGAACCAGAGCTTGCGTATGCTCGTCGCAGCCGCAGAGCAGTCGGAAGGAACGATATTTGGACAGTGTGGATGAACCTGGATTACTCCAATAGTCGAAGAGAGCAGGTGGATTTCGACTCTGCACTCGCTTCCGCTCTTTGATACCTGATTCGGCTTGGAATCACGGACAGCGGGGTGGCTCCACAGCGGGAGCGGCTGGTGCTGGAGTTCGGGCGAGAAGACCTGTCCCTTGCTCGCCTGGCGGAAGCACATTTCGATGCGATCGCGATTCTCGCGGAAGCAGACATGATCTTCCCTGTACGATGCAAATCGGCCGATTCGAGTTTGGCCTGATGACCAGGACGTAAGCCCCTTCCTTGGATATCGGAGCGATACTTAACTTAAAAGATGACAATTTCACCATATACAACAGTTAGATCCGAAAGTCCATCTCATGAAGGCGGTACGAGCACAATTCAGGAGGAAACCCATGAGCGTGGAAACGATGCAGGAACTACTGATCGATGAGTTAAAAGACCTTTATTCAGCAGAAAAACAGATTGTCCGAGCGCTTCCGAAGCTGGCGAAGTCTGCTTCCACTTCAGAACTTCAGCAAGCTATTCTCAACCATCTGGAAGAGACCAGAAACCAGGTGACTCGTCTCGAAAAGATTGGAGAACTCGTCGGAAAGAAGCTTACCGGCAAGACATGCGTCGGCATGAAGGGTGTACTGGAAGAAGGCTCTGAAGTCCTGGAAGATACGGATAAGGGGACAGTTCGTGATGCAGCCCTGATAGCTGCCGCCCAACGCGTAGAACACTATGAGATGGCGGGCTATGGTTCGGCACGAGAGTTTGCAAAGCTGCTGGGTCTATCCGAAGTCGCTTCTCTCCTCGACGAGACCCTCTCCGAGGAGAAGGCTGCCGATAAGACGCTGAGCGGAATCGCCAAACAAGTCAACGCCACGGCAAAGCGAGAAGGTTAGCGCTTGGCCGGGTAGACGCAGTACGAGGAGCCGAGTTGTCAAAGACTTATATAACCGCCCAGAAAACGCCGAGAGATATCGTTGGCAGGATTTCGACACAGGTTGCAGCCGAAACCAAAGGTGACACCTTCGGGAAGTTCGCAACGGTAGCCTCGGCATGGCTGGGATCGAAGTGGGCATTCCTCGGCGCCATCCTGCTTATCGTGGTCTGGGCGGGTACAGGATCGTTTTTTCACTACTCAGACACCTGGCAGTTGGTCATTAACACGGGTACCACCATCGTTACTTTTCTGATGGTTTTCCTGATTCAGAATACGCAGAACCGGGATGCGAGGGCTATCAATCTCAAGCTCAATGAGTTGATCCATGCCATCGACGCCGCTGGTGATCAGATGATGGATATCGAGAAGTTGAGCGATCAAGAACTGGACGTGATGCAGGCGCGCTACGAAAAGATACGGGCAGAATGCATGGAGCGAAATCAACGTAACGAGATGGGTAAGAAAGAGGTAGAAGTATGAAGTCCCTCGCCGATCCCACGAAATTAAAACCGATCGATAAAAAGGATGGGCTTCTTCAGGTCATTATCGAAACGCCTGCCGGCAGCCGGAACAAATTTGCCTTTGATCCCGACCAGGGCATCTTTGCGCTCAAGAAGGTCCTGCCTGCGGGTATGGTCTTCCCCTATGACTTCGGCTTCCTTCCCCAAACCATCGCTCCGGATGGTGATCCGATCGACGTTCTGCTCTTGATGGATGAGCCTGCATTCCCGGGATGTGCTGTCCGTGCCCGGCTCATCGGGGTCATCGAAGGAGAACAACTCGACGGGAAAGACAAGATCAGAAACGACAGGCTGATCGCAGTAGCGGAGGCGAATCATCAGTATGCCAATGTCCGAAAGCTGAAAGACCTTCCTTCGCAATGGATGAAGGAATTGCCGGATTTTTCGTCAACTATCACAACCTTGAAGGAAAGAAATATCGCC
>JAATFH010000069.1 GCA_015655315.1 Terriglobales bacterium | reverse complement strand
TCGCGCGGTATGGGGAAGGACCAACCTCTTATCTGAAATTCGCTCTCAAAGAGCCGACGGCAGTGCGGGTCATCGAAAGCATCTTTCGAGGATCGGTCAACGTGCTTGGCGATCCAAAAAACCCACGCGGCTGCCTGTCGACCCAGGGCGCACTTGCTACCGGACCGGCTGCCGCTTCTGTGAAGCAGGCTCTCATCGATTGGCGCAAAGCAGGAGAGTCTCAGTTGCGGGAGCGATTCAAGCGGGCAAAAGCCGAAGGCGACCTGCCGGCAACTACGAATATTTCAGATCTTACACGTTTCGTATCTGCCATTTGGTATGGTTTAGGCGTGCTCGCTGCCAATGGAGACAGTAAAGCAGAGATGAAACGCGTCACTGATCTCGCTTTGAAGATGCTTTCGATCGAATCCATTTAGCGCTGTGGCGAAAGTGCTTTGAAAATACCTACTGCAGTATGTCTGGCTAAGTGGCATATGTGCGAGGCTTGGCCTCGCACATATGCTCTCTATTCCTGGCCCCTTCCTACCGGAGCCTAAAAGGCAAAAGAGAAACAACTGGTTACAGTTTTTTCTTCAGGTCGTACGCCATGTTTTTGTGAGCGGCAACAACAGTCTTCCCCTTTAGGACAGCCGCTTTAAATTTCGTATCTTTCGTATCTTTGGCTTCGGTGGTGAACGCATCCAAGGCCTTGGCGTGGTCGCTTACCATCTGATCCATGTATTCCTTATCAAAGTCTGCGCCCGATAGGCCATTAAGCTTCGCATATTCCTGTTTGTGATCATCATCCAGATCCGTAGGTGCAGTAAGGCCCCACGAATCAGCAAACGGTTTCATGCTCGCCGAGAGCTTTTTGTGCTCTGTCACCATCTTTTGCGCAAAGGCTTTTACCGCGGGATTGCTCGCTTTTTCTTCGGCGAGTTGACTGAGCTTTATCTCATTTACGTCCGATTGAGCCGCTTTAGCCAGAAACTGCTTGTCATCATCTGAGACTTGCGCTTGAACGTTTGCAGCCAGCAACAGGGCCGCGCTTCCGATGAACACACAGACCATCATTTTTATTTTTGCTGTCATAGTGAATCCTCCTCCATTACGTCTGTACGAGTTACTCTCTTATTCGCTTATGGGTCGTCTCATTTCAGTAGATGGTTCTTACCTTCGGTTCTCGCTGCCACACCCTGCCCTCTGCAGCTCTAGAAAGAAACTCTTCGGCATTCGCTCCGAGTAGCACTCCCTCATCGGAAATCACTCCTGCAGCGTCGAGCAGTGGACGCGCTGCTTCAGTAGCTCCGATCACTTTGCAGTGGGAAAATGCGTCGTGCACCCAGGCAACGGCAGCAGCCTCCTTCAAAAGCATTGCAACTCCATCCTCCGAAAGAGCTACAAAGACAGCGTCAAAGAGGACAGACGAGCCGCCCGCCAACTGGAAATCCCCCTCAACTAACTTTCCATTCGACATAAGGGCTCCGCCAACTTTAGGAGCAATCACTGCAAAGTTGGCGTTGCGCTTCTCTGCGCCTGTCTTCAACGCTTTGATCAGATTGGCATCGGTCCCATCCGCAAGCAGGCATCCTACTTTCCTTCCCTCGAGCGTTTCTTTCGCCTTTGCGAGAATACTGAGCGACGGCGAAGGATCGAGATCCGTACGTGCTTCAACGGTAGTTGGAACAGGCTGAATTTTTCCTTGCAGGCCTAAGCCTTTGGCAACACGTTCTGCAATCTCCGGATCGACATTCGCAAGCTGTCCAACCATGCGTTCGCGGACTGCCTTCGTCTCCACCTTGCTCAATTCGAAGATGAATGCGGAGATGATATGGTTTTGCTCAGGTTCCGTCTGAGAATAGAAAAACTGGCGTGCCTGGGAGAAGTGGTCCGCGAAGGACTCTGCACGAATCCTGAGCTTATTTCCATCCAGTGGCTCAGCAAAACTTGTCAGTCCCCGCTGGGGATCCTGGCGAGGACTATCAGCTTGCAGCGAGCTTGGCGAGTAATTGACACGGCCTGTGGGTACTGCCATTTGCATATGCCCATCCCTCTGCAGGTGCATAACGGGACATTGGGGGGCATTGATCGGAATCTGCTGGAAGTTCGGACCCCCCAGGCGAATCAGTTGAGTATCCTGATAGGAGAAGATGCGCCCTTGCAATAAGGGATCATTTGTGAAGTCGATGCCGGGTACGACGTTCCTCACGCAGAACGCGGCCTGTTCCGTTTCAGCAAAAAAATTGTCTACATTGCGGTCGAGTACAAGGCGGCCGACGATGCGAAGCGGCAGAACTTCCTCGGGGATAAGTTTCGTCGCATCGAGTACATCGAACTCAAACTTATTTGCAAAATCTTCGTCAAAGAGTTGAAGTCCCAGTTCCCACTCCGGAAAGCTTCCTTCATTGATAGAGTTCCAGAGATCCCGACGGTGAAAGTCCGGGTCGGCTCCAGAGATCTTCAGCGCTTCATCCCAAACCACGGACTGCATTCCCAATTTTGGCCGCCAGTGAAACTTTACAAAAGTCGCTGCGCCTTTCTCGTTCACGAAGCGATAGGTGTGAACGCCAAACCCTTCCATCATCCGGAAAGACCTTGGTATCGCCCGATCCGACATGGTCCACATCAGCATGTGAGTGGACTCAGGCATGAGTGAGGCAAAGTCCCAAAAGGTATCGTGCGCAGTTTGAGCTTGAGGAAACTCACGATCAGGTTCAGGCTTTGCCGAATGAATCAGATCAGGAAACTTGATGGCGTCCTGGATAAAGAAGACAGGGATGTTATTGCCGACTAGATCCCAGTTCCCTTCCTTCGTATAAAACTTCACTGCAAATCCACGAACATCGCGGGCAAGATCAGTCGATCCTTTATTTCCCGCTACGGTTGAAAACCTGACAAACACAGGGGTTTGGACCCCTACCTCATTGAATATGCCGGCGCGCGAAATTCCCTTCAGTGAATCGGTAAGCTCGAAATAGCCATGAGCACCGAAACCTCGAGCATGCACAATGCGCTCTGGAATTCTCTCGTGATCGAAATGCTGAATCTTCTCCAGGAGAACCGAGTCCTCGAGGAGTGCCGGACCACGCTCTCCAGCCTTAAGGGAATTTTCGTCATCAGCAACAATCGCTCCCGTCTGCGTTGTCATCGGAGGATGCGCACCTCCGGAAGTCTGGTGCAGTTCCCCTCCAGCACCAATCAATTCTTGTTCTTCTTGATTTCTTTAACCGACGGATTTACGAATTTTCTTTGCCATGACATCTCCTGACTGCAATACAGGTTTGCACGCGCGGGATTCTCTTCTTTTGCGTTTTCCAAGGTAATCAATAAGGACTCCTTCCTCCAGTCGCACCATACACCTCACCGGTAACGTAGCTGGCATCGTCCGAGGCGAGGAACACAAAGATTTTCGCGAGTTCGATCGGCTGTGCCGGCCTGCCAAATCCAGTATTCGAGCCAAACGTCTTCACCTTTTCAGGCGGCATCGTCGAAGGGATGAGCGGAGTCCAGACGGGCCCCGGAGCCACTGCATTCACCCGAACTCCCTGTTTGATCGCCAATTCTGCAATGCTTTTGGTCATGCTCAGAATTGCGGCTTTCGTGGCCGCATAAGCGACCAATTGGGGACTCGGGTCATAGGCCTGGATGGAAGTCGTATTCAATATGACACCCCCGGCAGGAAGCTTCTTGAGCGCGGCCTGACTCAGCAGGAACGTCGCAAACACATTCGTGCGGAAGGTGTGATCCAGTTCGTCGGACGACAGCTCCTGGATATCCTCATGCGACATCTGATATCCGGCGTTGTTGACGACGATGTCCAAACGACCAAATTCATTGTCCGCGGTAGAGATGAGCTTATCGATCGTTTCGACCTTTTGAATATCTCCCGCGACCTTCGCAACTCGACTGCCAGCCTTCTGAATCACCATCGCTGTGTCATCGGCGTCGGCCTGCTCTTCCGGTAAGAAAGAAAGCACAACATCAGCTCCCTCTTTCGCAAAGGCTATCGCGACGGCGCGGCCGATTCCGGAATCTCCACCAGTAATGATGGCGACTCTACCTTGCAACTTGCCCGTTCCTTCGTAATCCTTCTCACCATGGTCAGCGGACGGGTCCATGAGGTGTATTGAACCGGGATGCGTCTGCGGTTGCTGCGGAAAGGGCGGTTTCGGCCCCGCCTCTCGAGGATCGCGTGTTGTGGCCATATTTATTAACTCCCCTGATGAGGTTATGCGGCACGCTCGGCCCAAGGATCGATGACGATCTTTGTTACGTTGTCCCGCTTATCGCGCCAGACCTTGTACATTTCGGGAACCTCATCCAGCGTGATGCGATGCGAAATGATCGAACTGGGGTCGATCTGGCCCTTTTCTACGCGCTCCAGAAGCGGCTTCATATAGTTGTGCATATTGGTCTGGCCCATCTTCATCGTGATGCCCTTGCCAAAGGCAGCGCCAAATGGCACCTTATCGAGAAGACCACCGTAGACGCCAGGGATGGATAACGTTCCACCTTTACGAACCGCCTGAATCGCCTGACGGAGGACACTTGGCCTGTCCGTTTCAAGCATGACTGCGGTCTTAACTTTGTCGTAGAACCCCTGAAGCTCCGTGGAATGCGCCTCAAGGCCGACTGCGTCTATACAGGAATCCGGCCCCATTCCGCCTGTTAAATCTTTGATCGCCGTGAGGACATCGACATCCTCTTCCGAGTAGTCGACGGTGATCGCTCCGAAGTTTCGCGCCATCTCAAGACGTTCAGGTAATCTGTCGATCGCAATGACACGAGCAGCGCCCAACATGAAGGCACTGGCGATAGCGAAGATGCCTACTGGACCACATCCCCAGACAGCCACCGTATCGCCTTCTTCAATTTGCGCGTTCTCAGCAGCCATATAGCCAGTGGGGAAGATGTCGGAAAGAAACAACACTTTTTCATCCGGCAGATCGCTTTCAATCTTCAACGGTCCGACATTGGCGAACGGGACCCGCACATACTGAGCCTGTCCCCCAGCATATCCACCCATCATGTGCGAGTAGCCAAAGAGTCCTGATCCCGAATAGCCGTAAGCAGCTTCCATCAGATGAGCATTTGGGTTCGTGTTGTCACAGGCAGACCAGATTTTCTTCTTGCAAAAGATACAGTTGCCGCAGGCGATGGTAAAAGGAACGACAACGCGGTCGCCTCTTCGCAGGTTCGTGACGTCTTTACCAACCTCTTCTACAAGGCCCATGAATTCATGTCCGAGTATGTCGCCCGATTCCATGGTGGGAATGAACCCATCGTAAAGGTGAAGGTCCGAACCACAGATCGCAGTGCGCGTAATCTTCAGGATTGCATCGTGCGGATTGAGAATTTTGGGATCATCCACCGTCATTGTTTGAACGTCACTCGTGCCCATCCAGCAAACTGCTTTCATATCGAACTCCTTTGTGTCCGAAGACTGCCCATTGACAGTACCGACCAATGCGTTAGCTAGCGATTCGTTGACCACCCGGAGGAGTTGCGATGGTCTCGCCATAAAGTGATTTCTTCGTCTTGCCACTTGTTCCGCGGGGACCATGAGGCTGACCCTGTGTGCGAGGAATCTCTCCGGTCTCGGCAAGTGCCTTGAAATGGCGAAGATTTTCGATAATTGCCTGTTTCGGATTGCGCCCCGTCAGAGTCTCCCACGCGCTTGCCAACTTACTCATATGGAACTCCTGCAGGACTGTAACGACGGTGCCTCGACCTCCAGGCGCAGTCTCAAAGATTACCTCGCCCGCGTTGTCAGAATCACCGCCGATGGAGTTCCAGGCGATCCGCTTGCCAGGCTCGTCATTGAGTACTTCCGAATCCCATTCGATGGATTTATCGGGATCGTCGCCTGTCAACATAACCCAATGTGAAGTTTTAGGACCGGTCGCGCGTACCTCTACTATTTGCTCCTGCCATAACGACGCCTTCTCGACATCCCGCCATAGCTCGTATAGATCGGAGACGGGCTTCAGAATAAGGGCGCTTGTTCTCACCCACTGTTTTCCGTCTTTATCCGCCGGAGGGGGGAGATAATGTCCGTTCAAGACAACTCCGGCGGCACCAGATTGAGGGACCTTTTCGGCAGTTGGTTTTTCACTAAGTGCACGGTCCATGGGATTCTCCTTGGGTTGCGTATGTTGCGAAGGATGAGATTATTTGTTTTTGAGCGGCTTGGCTTGGTCTTCGTGCATCGATGCCTTCACCGAGCCAGGTACAAAATTTGCGACTGCTCCTTCAAGCTTGGTTGTAGTTGAGTGCGAGTAGACGTGGTCTTTACCAGCAAAAAGAGCCTCTATACCGTCCTTTGCGACGTCGTCGGGATGGCTTTGCTTCTTGCCTTCGCTGCCGACCTTTGTGTTATCCATGCCAGCGCGATGAAAGAAGTCGGTATCGGTGGGGCCGGGCTGAAGCGCAGTTACCGTGACACCTGTATCTCGAAGCTCATAGCGGATGCTGTGTGCAAAGGACAGAACAAATGCCTTCGTCGCCGCATACACGGCCTCGCGGGGAGCAACCATCTCTCCAGCGATCGACGATGTGAAGAGTATCTTTCCCGCATTGAGATCGCGCATATGACGGACAACATATTTCGCAAGCTGGACAGTGCCCACGCAGTTCAGTTCGACCATCTTCAACTCTTCATCGAGGTCTGTTTCCCAAAACTGTCCACCGACGCCGATTCCAGCGTTGATGCAGGCAACATCAATAGGACGACCGAGATCGGTTACCTGACTCCACAGCAACTCAACACCTTCCCGGGTTGAGAGATCCGCAATAACCTCGATCACATCACTGCCGGCGGAACGAATAGAACCCGCCGCCTCGGCGAGCCTTTCGCCGGAGGAACAAACAACGAGATCGTATCCACGGGAGGCAAGTTCTTTTGCAAGAGAAAGACCGATGCCGCTCGAGGCACCGGTAACGACAGCCAGCATGTCGGCCATAAGTCACTCCGGAATAATTTGCGTGCGGTCGTACTGGGCAGTAGGATGCAGGTTCTTCGCACAGCGTTCATCCATGCAATACGCCCATTTATTTGTCCACCTTCATCCGAAGAGTCTCGGTAAGTAACCGCCAAAGTATGGCGACAATAGCTAGCGTCTGTTTGTAGCTAGAGAAGCAACTCCGATGCATGGGTTATTCATCAACGTTTGATAGTTTGAACTTTTTCTTGGTTTGTTTGATCCATTTCAAACAGTCTTGTGGGACGTCAACGAGACATAAGTAAGTAAGAGTGAAGAGGTTCCACTTCAGTGCGGTTCCGATCTCAGTTCCTGCCTTCGAACTCTACTTCTGCGCTTCTTATCGCGCTTTTCGTGATCTGCCTCCAAGGCTGTCATCAGACGCACTCAGGTCTATCTCCAGACGACACAGGTGGTACGGTTCGACCCTATGACGGGGAGTTGGAGAAAGATGATGGGCAATGGCTGCGCGCCACCAAGGATTACGCAAACACGCGTTTTAGCTCACTCGACCAAGTCAATCAGGGCAACGTGGGACAGCTCCGAGCGGCCTTCACTTTCTCGACGGGTGTCGACCACGGTCAGGAGGCAGCGCCCATTGTAGCGAATGGGACGATGTATATCGCGACTCCGTGGCCTAATGTCCTTTACGCTCTCGATCTCACGAGGCCGGGCGCTCCGCTCAAGTGGAAGTACGAACCGAATCCATCCCCGGCAGCGAAGGGCGAGGCGTGCTGCGACTGGGTAACGCGGGGCGCGGCTTACGACAGCGCCAAGATATTTTTCAATACCCTCGATGGATATACCATCGCTCTCGACGCGAATACTGGCAAGCTGCTTTGGAGAGTACATCTCGCAGACATCACAAAGGGCGAGACGATCACGATGGCTCCCCTGGTGGTTAAGAACCATGTCCTCATTGGCGACTCAGGTGGAGAGTTCGGCGTAAGGGGTTGGCTGGCCGCTTTGGAAACCAGCTCAGGTAAGCTCGCCTGGAAGGCGTTCAACACAGGTCCGGATAAAGACGTCCTGATCGGATCGCGGTTCAAACCGTTCTACGTGAGCGATCAGGGGCTAGATCTTGGGGTGAAAAGCTGGCCGCCGGATGCATGGAAAGTGGGTGGAGGAACGGTCTGGGGCTTTCTCGCCTATGACCCCATTCTCAATCTCGTCTACTACGGAACGGCAAACCCCGGACCATGGAACCATGAGGTACGGCCGGGCGACAACAAGTGGACGTCGGGCATGTTTGCCAGAGACCCGGACACTGGCGAGGCAGTCTGGTTCTACCAGATGTCGCCGCATGACCTGTTTGACTGGGACGGTGTGAATGAAGACATTCTTCTGGATCTGCCGATCAATGGTCAGACCCGAAAGGTGCTTGTGCGTCCTGACCGCAACGGGTTCATTTATGTGATCGATCGCGCGAATGGCCAGGTCCTGTCAGCAACACCTTTCGTACACAGCACTACAACGACGGGTGTTGATCTAAAAACGGGACGACTACAGCGCGTTTCCGATAAAACTCCCCATACAGGTCAGGTCATTCGGGATATCTGCCCGATGGCTCCTGGGGCCAAAGACTGGCAACCATCGTCCTTCTCCCCGCGCACCGGCCTTGTCTACATCCCGCACGAGAACATGTGCATGGATGAAGAAGGGACAGAGGCAAACTATATTGCCGGCACGCCGTACGTCGGAGCGTCGGTTCAATATTATCCAGGCCCCGGCGGCGATATGGGCGAATTGCTTGCATGGGACCCGATCCATGCCAAGCCGGTCTGGAGCATCAAGGACAAATACCCGATCTGGAGTGGCACCCTGACAACTGCGGGCGACTTAGTTTTCTTTGGCACCATGGATGGCTGGTTCAAGGCGGCGGATGCTAAGACGGGAAGGATTCTCTGGCAGTTCAAACTGGACTCGGGCATCATCGGCCAACCAATCAGCTATCGCGGTCCAGATAGCAAACAGTACATCGCGATCCTCTCGGGGATCGGAGGCTGGCCCGGCTCGATTGTCTCGGCGAAACTTGATACTCGCGATGGCACAGCAGCAAATGGCTGGGGGAAAGCGCTGCCGAATATCCGAAATGAAGTGACGGCGGGAGGAACACTGTATGTTTTCTCTCTGCCGTAGTGTTTGTGGACTAGCCCTGCTACTCGGCAGTTTTTCCGCGTTGTCGCAAATTCCGCTGCGCGTCTGCGCCGACCCGGACGATCTCCCTTTCTCAAATGCATCGCACGCCGGTTTCGACAACCGTATTGCGGAGGTTTTAGGACGTGATATGCACCGTCCTGTTGTTTTCATATGGGCGAGAGAACGCCGTGGCTTTCTGCGCGAACGATTCAACAAGGGTGCCTGCGACGTGCTGATGGGAGTGCCTGAGGGCATGAAGCATGTCCACACAACGATCCCCTACTATCGTTCGAGTTATGTCTTCGTAACCCGGCGTAGCGATCATCTCCATCTCATTCACTTCGATGATCCAACTATCGGAAGACAGCGAATCGGGTTGCAGATACTCGAAGAAGATTTCTCGCCGCCGTCCCTGCCTCTCATTCATTCCGGTCACACAGCGCAGCTGGTAGGCTTCGATTCGTTCGGCACGGGTGGCGAAGACATAGTGCGCGCTGTCGCAGATAGAAGGGTGGGCTTTTCCGTCGTCTGGGGACCGCTCGCCGGATACTATGCGGCAAAGCAACGCGTGCCGCTGGCCCTTTCGGTGGTACAGCCATCTGTGGATCCCTCCGGGATTCCGTTCGCGTTTGCGATGACCATTGCCGTCCACAGCAACGACGCCCCACTAGCGGAGGAGCTAAACGCAGCGATCCGTCGTAACAAAGGTAAAATTCGCGCCATTCTCGAGATTTTTCACGTGCCACTGATTGCGAGAGATGGAGGAAACCTATGAAGTCCTCCTGGGTACTTTTGCTCACGCTTTCTGTCTTCATCTTCAGTGGCTGCAAACGGGAGCACCGAGTCTTCGACCCCGGCGCTTCGGCCGCGACACCTGCCAGCGGCACGATATTGAACGAAGTCTCCGCCGGACAAACTCCGTCACAGAAAGCTCCGCTCGCCTATCAGCAAAGTGCATACACGGTCGCCGAAGGTAAGCGTCTGTTTCAGGCATACAACTGTGTTGGGTGCCATGCGCAGGGCGGGGGGGCCATCGGTCCAGCTTTGATGGATGCCGAATGGATTTATGGCAGCTCGCTCGAACAGATT
>JAATFH010000107.1 GCA_015655315.1 Terriglobales bacterium | reverse complement strand
CATCGGTGCAGATCTAGGTGCTATGGCCAAGGGCGTACAGTTGCTCAACCCACATTTGCATTTCTGGTGGCTGGTTGTAGGATTCACGATCTTGAGTCTTATGCTGCAAATTTTTACATCTGGCCCGGTTTGGGGATGGCCGATGCCCCATCCCGAGCCAGCCTTTTCCTCTTACGGTGGGAATGCTTCCGCATCTACTTTGAATCGGGCCTCGTGAAACTCTTCAGCGGCGATCAGGAATGGCGCCACTTGACCGCCATGGATGAGTACTACCAGAATGGCCCGTTGCCCACATGGATTGGCTGGTACATGCAGCATTTTCCGCACTGGTTTCATGTCTTCACCGCCGGTGCGACCCTGACCCTCGAACTTGTTCTTATATTCCTGTTTTTTCTACCGCGCCGTTTTCGCCTCGCTTGCTTTTTCATCATCACGCCCTGGCAAGCAGTCGTGATATTAACGGCCAACTACACATTCCTGAATTACCTCGTGCTGTCCCTGGGCTTTCTGTTACTCGACGACTCATTTCTCATGCGCTTTCTTCCGCAGCGTCTCCGGTTTGCGCCGTTCGACAAAACACCGCCTTCCGAGCAAAATCTTCCTGAGGAAACGACGCAGCCTGCTTCGGATGACATGCGAGAATCGGATACTCGATTCCGTTCACTCATGAAAAACTGGAAACAGCATACTTCCGACATTCGCCTGGCAATCAGTGCCGTTTTCCTTACCTGGATCTTCTACGTTACCGCTGCCGAACTCATCCACGTGCTCTGGCGTGAAGCGCCCCTGCCGTCTGCGCCGATCGCCGCACTGGAGCCGTTTCGCATTGCCAACCAATACGGCCTTTTTGCTGTGATGACGCGAGGCCGCTACGAAATCGAGTTCCAGGGATCGAACGACGGCCAGAGCTGGACCGCCTATCCCTTCCGCTACAAGCCTCAAGCTCTCGACGAGCATCCTGGCCTCTACGCGCCGTATCAGCCGCGCTTCGACTGGAACCTCTGGTTTGCCTCGCTCGGCGGCTGGCGGCAGAACTCCATCGTGCCCCTCACCGAAGAACGTCTGCTGAACGCCAGCCCCGACGTGCTTGCGCTCTTCGCCAGGAATCCTTTCCCGCAATCGCCACCAAAGTACGTTCGCGCGGTACTCTGGCAATACTGTTTTACCTCCATGGCGGAAAAGCGTACGACTGGTCTATGGTGGAAACGCGAACTGCTGGGCCTCTACGCGCCCGCTCTCACACGCAAACCTGACGGCGGCTTTGACGTCGTGCAATGGCCGGAGTCCCTTCCTCCTCATGAGTGACATATCCAGCCTTCTGCTCCGAGGCAAACATCACCACCGGCACAAACGCCGCGCCGTCGTTATAGGCTCGGGCCCAAACGGCCTTGCCGCAGCCATCGTCCTCGCCCAGGCCGGTTATGGAGTTGAAGTGCACGAAGCGCAATCGACCATTGGCGGCGGCGCGCGTACTCTCCCGCTCACGCTTCCCAGTTTTCACCACGACTTCGGATCGGCGATTCACGCCATCGCAGCCGGGTCGCCTTTCTTTTCTTCCTTGCCCCTCCATAAACATGGGCTCGAATGGGTTCATCCATCCGCGCCGCTCGCGCATCCGCTCGACGATGGCACAGCCGTTATGCTGGAGCGCGACCTGAGCGATGCCGCACTTGCACTTGACTCCGATGGCAACCGCTGGCGAAATATCTTCGAACCTCTTGCAGAAAACTGGCCGCAACTCGCCGAAGAGATTCTTCAACCCGTCCTTCACATTCCACGCCACCCATTTCTCTTCGCACGCTTCGGAATTCCCGCTCTTATGCCTGCACAATTGTTTGCGGACAAATTTTTTAAAGGCGCGAGAACACGCGCTCTCTTCGCAGGAATTGCCGCTCACTCATTTCTTCCGCTCGATGCGCCCATGAGTTCTTCCGGAGGCATCATGCTGTCGGCGGCAGCACACGCCGTCGGCTGGCCTATGGCTCGCGGAGGATCGCAGTCCATCTCCAATGCGCTTGCTACGATCCTCAGGGAACTCGGCGGACATGTACTCACCGAGTCGCCCGTCACCTCACTCGACGCTTTCTCTCGCGATACGCTCTTTCTTTGCGACATCAGCCCACGTCAGTTGCTGGCAATCTCCGGTCACCGGCTAAAGCAGAATTTTCAACGAAAGCTGCACAGGTTCCAGCCCGGACCTGGAACTTTCAAGGTCGATTACGCTCTCTCGCAGCCTGTTCCCTGGAAGGCCGCCGATTGCCCCCGTGCCGGGACCGTTCACCTCGGCGGCACCTTCGAAGAAATCGCCGCCGCAGAACGCGACGTCGCCGACGGAAAACATCCCGAGCGGCCATTCGTTTTATTGGCTCAGCCGACACTCTTCGACAATACCCGGGCTCCCGAAGGCAAACACATCGCGTGGGTCTATTGCCATGTACCCAACGCGTCCAGCTTCGATATGACAGAACGAATCGAATCGCAGATAGAACGCTTCGCTCCCGGCTTTCGCGATTGCATCCTTGCCCGTCACATCTCGTCGCCTGCGGTGCTCGAATCGATGGACGCCAACCTTCTCGGCGGCGATATCAGCGGCGGCGCCATAACGCTGCGGCAAACCGTTCTGCGCCCTACGTGGAGAGGCTATGCCACCTCCGACGCCAATATTTTCCTCTGCTCCGCATCGACACCCGGAGTAGGAGGCGTTCACGGCATGTGCGGTTATCACGCCGCCCGCACGGCAATCAAAAATTCCCGGTTATTCGCCGGATGAGTTTGTCTTGTCGCCCCTATTAACGTTCTTTATGCTGGTATTTCCCTCCCCGTCGCGTTATAAGCACTATAAAGACCAAGATGAGTCAACCCAACCCTAACCGCTACATGGGAATACATGGATTTTGAGCAGCTCAGAACCTTCCTGGAAGTAAGCCGTTTAAAGAGCTTTTCCCGCGCGGCTGAAAAGCTTGGCGTCACCCAGCCGGCTATTTCCGCACAGATACGCTCTCTGGAAAACGAGGCTGGCGCGCGCCTCTTCGACAGAGATGGCGGCAAGGTTACGTTCACCGCGGCGGGACGCCTCTTCGAGCCCTTCGCCGAACACTGCCTGCAGGTTCACAGCCACATCATGGTAGGCATTGGCGAACTCCACCGCTCGCCGCGGGGCGAGATCTCCGTCAGCGCCAATGAGGCCACGAGCCTGTACGTGCTGCCCGTCGTCTTCGCCCAGTTCAAGAAGCAGTACACGCGTGTCAATCTTTCCATTGTCCGCGCAGATCGCGCCAAGTCGCTCGAATCTGTGCTGAACCGCGAAGTCGATTTTGGCATCGTCTCGCTTCCGGTGAAAGATCCGCGTCTCCTCGTCGACGTCATTCATAAAGATGATCTTGTGCTGGTCGTTCCCAAAGCACACGCGCTGGCAAGCCGCGATCAGGTGAAATTTGCAGAGATCCTGCAGTACCCGCTTCTGCTCCCCAAGCATGGACGCCAGCGTGAACAGATCGATGACATCTTCCGCAATCATGAAGTTCAGCCCCGCATCGCGATGGAAGTCGATTCGAGTGAGTTGCTCAAGCGTCTCATCATTGCGGGACTTGGAATGGGCTTCCTTCCTCGTTCCAATGTGCGGGAAGATGAGCGCATCGGCCTGCTGAAAACACTCAAAGTGGACGGGGTGCGTCTCAGCCGCGAGCTGGCGCTGGTCTTCCGCAAGGACAAGACGCTCACACGCGCCGCACATGCCTTTCTGGAAATTGCCACAGGCCGTGTCCGTCCCATGCCGCTGGCGGCAAACACTAAAACACGCTGATTTCGTGCTCTGAGCGCGGGTGATGTCTCAAGAGAAAATAGCGGGCATAGTTGCGTGCTTCTACTCCGTTTTCGTTTTCTTCCGGGATTTCCTGACCTTTCCTACGGATGTTTCCGGAGGATACCCGGTCGACTGGCGCACTGTAAGTTTCGTCTGAATGGGCCACGACTTCACCGCAGGGATGAGGGTCGGCTCAACGTGAGAGCGTAATGCCGTAAATGCCGCCCTGGCCAGATCATTTCGCGACATGCGTACCGTGGTCAGAGGCGGGTAAACAAATTCGGCGAGATGAATATCGTCAAAACCGATCACGGAAATGTCCTCAGGGACGCGAAGACCGGCCTTTGCCAGAACGCGCAGGGCGCCGATCGCAGTCATATCGTTTGAACACATCACCGCCGTCGGCAATGTCCTGGCCTCTAGAATGACCTCCATTGCCTGCACGCCGCCCTCAAGCGTATGGTCGCCCTCTACCAGCCATTCCGGCGCGGGAGTGACCCCGATCTCCGCATTCGCATGGAGAAACGCCTCCTTGCGAAGCTGGCAGCTTCTCTGGTGCATCGGCCCGCTGATAAAAGCCAGCCTGCGGTGGCCCAGCGCCGCGAGATGCTGCACGCCTTCCCGAATGCCCTGATGGTAATTGACGGCCAGGGTGCTCACCTTTTCGCCTGACGGAGCGGCATCTACAAACACCATTGGAATATTGCGCGAAACCAGCTCATCGAGCAGCGGCTCTTCAATTCCGAAGGTCATCACCGCCACCCCTTCCACATTCCGCTCGATCATGCGGCGAACGCAGATTTCCATGCGCCCGGGATCGTAATTCGTTGAACCGATCAGAATCTCGTAATTATTCTCGATGGCGAAATCCTCGAACCCCTTGATCAGTTCCGGAAAAAACGGGTTCGTAATCTCTGAGATCAGCAGCCCGAACAGCCGGCTGCGGCCGGAAACGAGTGCGCGCGCCTGCGTGTTCGGGAAATAGCTGAGCTCTTCGATCGCCTTCCACACGCGCTGGGCCAGATCCTTGTCAACCGTCGGTATACGGTTGATCGTGCGCGAAACAGTGGCAATGGAGACGCGCGCATGTTTTGCCACGTCGCGGATATCCAGACGTTTCTTGCCGCCCTTTTTCTGTCTTGGTCTTTTTTTGATCATGGATAAAAGCGATCTTCCGCTTGACTCGGCAAGTGTAAATTGCATAAGGTCGAAGCGCTAGTAAACGTTTGCCGGAAAACCCGTTTTTCACAGGAAAATCTGCCGAGAAGCCATTTCATAAATCGCTTTAGTAAGATGGCTTAGTCACGTTTTTACGGACTCGCGATTTACGAGGGTAAACAGCATGCTTAACGATCTCCGCGCTCAGGTACTCGATGCCAATCTCGAATTGGTCCGCCGCGGCCTCGTTCTCTATACCTTCGGCAACGTCAGCGGCATCGACCGCCAGACCGGCTACGTTGTCATCAAGCCAAGCGGCATCCCTTATGAGTCGATGCAGGCCGAACACATGGTCATCACAGACCTCGATGGCAATATCGTGGAAGGCAATCTGCGGCCATCCTCCGATCTCGCCACCCACCTGCTGCTCTATCGCGAATTTCCGTCGATCGGCGGCGTCGTGCACACACACTCTGAATACGCCACAGCGTGGGCGCAGGCAGGACGTAGCATTCCCGCATACGGAACCACGCATGCCGATTACTTTTATGGTCCCGTGCCTGTCACTGACGAACTGACATTAGACGATATCGGCAGCGATTACGTGCATAACACCGGCCTCGCCATCGTCCGCTGCTTCCGCAATCTCAACCCTGATGCCGTACCCGCGGTGCTTGTCGCCGGCCATGCTCCCTTCTGCTGGGGCAAAACTCCAGCCGACGCGGCGCACAACGCAGTGGTGCTCGAATCCGTCGCGCGCATGGCCTTTTATACCGCTACTCTTAACCCGGAATGCAAAGGCGTATCTCAAGCTCTGCTGGACCGGCACTATTTCCGCAAACACGGCGCACACGCAACCTATGGACAAAAAGGTTGAAGACGTCCCTTGAAAGAAAGCAGTACAACTCGAAAGATGCACAGGTTTGCATGAACACTCATTTTTGTCGCAGTACTCGAGGCAATCAAGAACATGCCCTTTGAATCCGCAATCAGCTCCCTGAGTCACCCTCCGTCCCTCGCTCTCTTTCTTCAGACCTCGGGCAAATCGCTCGCGCATCTCAATGTCGTCGATATCCTCGTCATCGCCGTCTACTTCGCCATCGTCATCTTCATCGGCTTTTATCTGAAAGGCTCGACGAACACGAGCGAAGAGTTCTTCATGGCTGGCCGCGAGATGACCGCATGGATCGCGGGCCTCAGCTTCGTCTCCGCCAACCTCGGCTCGCTCGAGCTGATGGGCTGGGCGGGCTCCGCCTACGAATACGGCATCCTCGCCGCGCACTGGTACTGGATCGGCGCCATCCCCGCCATGCTCTTCCT
>JAATFH010000209.1 GCA_015655315.1 Terriglobales bacterium | reverse complement strand
TGACGCTTGGTGTGTTCCTGCTTGTCGGGTCTACGGTGGTTGTCGGAGGGGGAAATTACATCAAGAGTAAACAGGATGTTCCAGCTACCTACCAAAAACCGGCGGGAGCAAAAAAAATGTACGAATGCCGTCTTGAGGTGCCCGAAAAACGCTCCGAACCACGTGACCGCCGTCATTTCTGGAAGATCGCAGGCGGGATCGCGTCTGCCATGGCGCGATAGCCCGTCGGTGACGGATGCAGGTGGTCGCCGCTGTCGTAGTCGGGGCGCAAGTGGTCAGGATGAGCCGGATCCGCCATGATCTTGTCAAAATCGACGACTGCGTCGAAATGCCCTGTAGCGCGAATCCATGCATTGACCAGTTGCCGGTCCGATTCGTTGGACTCCGTGGGGTGGTAATAGCCGGAGCCCATGAACGGCATGATGGTTCCTCCGATGACCTTGATGCCATGGGAGTGGGCGCGCAGGATGATCTGTTGATAGGCTCCGATCATCCGGCACCAGGTCTTCGTGCTGCGCCTCCACGGCCACGGAGGTACGCGTCAATGTACCGATATCGTTGATCCCTTCGAGCACGATGAGATAGCGGACGCCATTCTGCGCGAGGACATCTCGATCGAAGCGCGCGAGAGCATTCGGCCCAAGCCCATCGGCAAGCAGGCGATTCCCACCGATGCCTTCGTTGAGGACAGCAATTCCACGGGTGCCTGCGGAACTCTGCAACCGCGCTGCGAGAGCGTCGGTCCAGCGGTCGTTGCCGTTCGTGGTCGCTCCATGGCCATCCGTGATGGAGTCGCCCAGGACGACGATGGCGGATGCATCGGAGGAAGCAGACACATCCACTCCGGAGAGAAAATACCAGTGATCTATCGACTGCGCCGCAGGCAATTCGGGGGCTGAAGCCGACAGTCCCGCCGTAAGGTACGATGTGGCGCGCGAACCGGGATGGCCAGTCTCCTGCCCCGGCGCATCTTCGATCTCCATCGTGATGGCGAGGTTTGACAAGGCCGCCGCGGGATAGTTGATTGGATCGGAGGTGTACTCGGCACCCATCGGGATCAGGACGTCCGCACGCTCATTGAACGTGACCACGCGATCGGAAGCGGGATCGATGCGACTCGCCGCCGGCTCTAGCGGGCGTGCAATATGCACCGCTATGGTGTAGCGGGGCTGTACCGAACGCGTTCGAAACACGCACCCGAATCATGGACCCACCCACGGAAAGGTGCACAATCTGTCGAAGCGTCGCGTTATGGAGGCTTTCGAGCGGCACAGAATTGTTCGGCTCCGGGATTTGTTGGGAGGCAGCCCACGAGCCAACCCACGGCCCGTTCCAGTTCGAAGCGGAAGCAGGAGTGGGACTCGAAACAGCGGTCGTAATCTGGGCGTGTGCCGTGATTGCAGCGGCCCAAAACACTATGGAAGCGAGAAAGCTCCTGATGTATATCCGTGTCATCGGGGTGCGGTTGTATCCGTGTCGATGATAACGGCTCGGTGGGACAGCATCGTTCGACTTTGGCTCCAATCCGGTGTAGCCGCGAAAGTCTGTGTTTACATCATCCGAAAACCCTCAAATGTTCGTTATAGGACATTTGCCCTGCACAAAAACCGTATTACAGCCTCATGACAGCTTAAGTTCGCCGTTATTCAATCCTTTCCAAGCTCAAAGTTGCAAAACCAGTTGCAGAAGCGCCTCCCTCCCTCTGTGCAACTGCAGATAAAAGTGAGCGCAACGGTGCACCGGATAGTCAGTTTTCCAGTGATCCCAACTGGGTTAGATCACAACTTGAAGGGGTAAAGAGTATGAAACGCCTGTTTTTCCTTTGTTTTCGGCCAGTGACAGTACTTGGAATCATCCTGACAGGCTTGACACTGCAAGCCCAGGTCGCTAATAACACCGCTCTTGTAGGATCGGTATTAGACCCGTCCGGCGCCCCGCTCTCCGGAGCGAATATAACCGCCGTGAACGAAGCGACCAAAGTCAAATATCCCGGAACAACGAATGCGGAGGGCTACTATTCCATCGCATTCATTGTTCCGGGCACCTACGACGTTACTGTAGAACAAGCAGGTTTCACCACGCTGACGAAGACGGGTCGCATTGTGACCATCAACCAGGCCCTGCGAACGGATTTCAACCTTCAAGTCGGTGCAACAACAACATCGGTGACAGTTTCGGCGACTACGCCACCGATTGCGACCGACGATGCAACGCTCGGCGAGACGTTCAGCACCAAGGCTGTCGAAGATCTGCCCTTGATCGGTCATAACGCACTGGAAGTAGCCGCGACCGCATCGAATGTAATCATCGGACCGACGAGCAGCTATTCGGGTGTTCCTCCAGGCGAGGATTTTATCGGTGCAGGACAGCGCGAGATTCAGAACAGCCTGAACCTCGATGGCGTGTCCATCATGAATAATCTCATCAGCTTAGCGCCTGCTCGCCCCAGCTCGGACATGGTCTCTGAAGTGCAAATGCAGAGCGGCAACTACTCCGCTCAATATGGATCGTATCTCGGTCTGCACATCAACGTGGTAAGTAAGTCGGGCACCAATGATCTGCACGGCGCAGTTTACGACTATATTCAGAACACGTCGCTGAACGCAGCTCCGTTTCTCAATCCGGCAAACACTCCGACACCGATCCAGCACTACAATCAATATGGCTTTGACCTTGGCGGACCGGTCTACATCCCCAAAGTCTATAACGGACGCAACAAGACCTTTTTCTTTGCCTCGTATGAAAAGATCAATCAGGTCCAGCAATCGAACAGCGGACCGGTTTCCACTCTGACGTCGGCGATGGAAGCAGGAGATTTCTCATTCCTGAACCAGCAACTGGTTGATCCATATACGGGCATTCCCTACCCCAACAATCAAATCCCGGCTTCCGAACTAAACACTTCCTCAGCGCAAATCGCCAAGAATATCGAGCAGTACATCGCCGCGCCCAATCTTCCGGGCAGCACAAACAACCTGAACGTAAACGTGCCCAGCAACCTTTTCATTCATCAAACGCTTGACCGTATCGATGAAAATATCGGCGATAAAGTTCGCCTCTTCGTCCGCTATCACTGGCAGAATCTGAGCATCGTAGGCGGCGATGCATTCCCCACCAACGCATCGTACGGACCGACAAACACGAGAAACACGGCGATCGGTTATACGCACATCATCACGCCGAACCTGATCAACGATTTCCGTATCGGCCTCAATACCGTCACTTCCAATAATTTGAACTTTTTTGCTCAAAATGGTCTGACAGACGCCGGCACCAAGCTCGGCATTCCCGGATTCAATTCAGATTCCATCTATAACAATCCCGGTATCCCCTCGATCAATTTCGACACTTTCCACGAGGCGGGCAACGACGCATCGAACTGGTATCAGGACGATCGCACCGTCGACGGCTACGACCAGGTGAGCTGGACCCACGGTCAACACAACATCATGGCGGGCGCGGAACTTCGCCGCCTCACCATTGGACGCCAGGCAACAAACGATCCCCGTGGTTCTTTTAACTTTACTGGGACTCCCCCCAACTGTGTTCCTCCGCCAACCGACCCCAATGCCCCCTGCCCAGCGAGCAGCGTTCAAACCTATACGAGCACAGGTTACGGGGCAGCCGATTTTGTCCTTGGCCTGGCGCAAAGCTCGATGACACCTGTCCTTCCTGTGAAGGGATCGATTGGAGAGTGGCGCGACGGCTTCTTTGTTCTCGACAATTGGCAGCCGTTTCGTAAGCTGACGTTGAATTACGGCCTGCGTTATGAATTGCCTACGGTACCGTACAGCCTGAACGGCTTTGCGCGCATTCTGAATGCTGACCAGACTGCTTTGATTCCGAATTCCAACGCCACTGTGGCTGCAGATTTTGTGCCAACCCCCGGCTTCAAATTCAATGGACCTAACCACAACGACTGGGCTCCCCGCATCGGTTTTGCCTATCGCGCCACGGACGCAACGACGCTTCGCGGTGGATTCGGCATTTACTACAATGCGAACCAGCTCAACACCTATACGCTGACAACGCAGAACTATCCGCTCTCAGCCTCGGTCAACTACTTTACAACTCCAGGAAACCTGCTCTCGCTATCCAACCCCGCTCCAGGCTCAGGATCCGGTTCTCCGGCAGCAGGCGTCCCAGGCACATACGTGAGCGCGGTAACGATGGGGCCTTCTCTGCCAACCCAGACGCTCTATCAATGGAACCTTTCCTGGGGACAGGAGCTATGGAAGGGCGCCGGAGCTGAATTGCAGTATCTGGGATCGCATGCCATTCACCTGGATCGCGACTTCTACAACAATCAGCCACAACCATCGACTGATCCGGATATCAACAGCCGCAGACCAAATCAGCTCTTCGGCACCATCCGGCGCATCCAGAACGACGAATACTCCCACTACAACGGCTTCACAGCCATTCTGCGTCAGCGCGCAACCCATGGCTTATCCGGCATGCTCAGCTATACCTGGAGCCATGATCTGGACATCACGGACAATTCAAATGGCGCGACCACAACCATGGACCAGTACAACATCGCGCTCGATTACGGCGATTCGAACTGGGATATCCGCAACCGTTTTGTGGGCACGATCACGTACGAGTTGCCCAACATCCCCCATGCCAACGCGGTCGTGCGGGAAGTCCTGGGCGGCTGGCAAACGAATGCCATCGTCACGGTTCAGTCAGGTGAGCCGTTCAATGTCAATCTCGGCTTCGACAACGCAAACGTCGGATTGCCAAGAGGAAACGTGCAGCGCCCGAACGTGCTCCATACGGCCTTCGCCCACTGCAGTCTGGATGATTACATCAAGAATGCTGGCTACAGCAATGGCGGAACGTCATGCATCGACGCCAAGGCGTTCGTGCTCCCTGCACCAGGAACCTATGGAAACTCCAGGCGCAACTCCATCCACGGTCCCGGGTACAACAATGTCAACTTCTCCATCTTCAAGAACTTCAATATCTGGGAGAACCTGAAGTTCCAGTTCCGCGCAGAAGCAGGCAACCTGTTCAATCACCCCAGCGCCGGTAACCCCAACTCGGAAATCGAGTCGACTTTTGATCCGAACGATCCGGTTGGTTCCAGTAATTTTGGCTCGGTGACGAGCACGAACAGTTTCTATAGCCCGCGCATCATCCAACTCGCTGGAAAACTGATTTTCTGATGTTCATAGTTTCTTCAATGTTGCTCTCCTACAGCCGCTGCGCATGCAGCGGCTTCTTTTTCACTTATTTCCGTGGGATCAAAGTGCAAGTACAGGCGCAACCCTGTTAGGTCATTTGACTTATATTTCTGCGAGACGATGGGCTGATGACAACGCTTGCAGTGATCTCTAATTTTTAATTTTCATCCCTTCGTATGATTATGGGTGGAGCTTCTTGGAGGGAGCAGATGCTGATCGCTAAATATTGTTCTTTTGCAGTTATGACAATCGGTGTTGCGCTGTTGAGCACAGGGACAGCCAGCGCTCAGGAATATGACATGATCCTGCATGGCGGCCATGTCCTCGACGCCAAGAACCATGTGGACGCGGTCGAGGACGTTGCCGTCAAGGACGGCTTGATCGCCGAAGTCGCCTCGCAGATCGATCCCAAAAAGGCAGTGAAGACGGTGGACGTCACCGGCTTCTACGTCACCCCCGGTCTCATTGATCTCCACGAGCACGTCTATGCCAGTACCGGTGAACGGGACTCGTATGCCGGAGACAACAGCGTGTACCCCGATGGCTTCAGCTTCCGCGTCGGCGTCACAACGGTCGTTGACGCAGGCAGTTCCGGCTGGCGGAACTTCGAGGACTTCAAAGAGCACGTGATCGACCGCTCCAAGACCCGCGTGTTGGCTGAACTGAACATCGTCGGCTCCGGCATGCGTGGCTCGAAATACGAAGACAACCTCGACGACATGGATGGAGATGCCACCGCCAAGATGGCGCTCAAATATCCCGGAGTCGTCGTCGGCATCAAGAGCGCGCACTTCACCGGGCCTGAATGGAAGCCCTACGAGCAAGCTGTCAAATCGGACAGCATCGCCAACATCCCCGTTATGATCGATTACGGCTCGCGCCGCATCGAACGCCCGCTTTACGATCTGCTCTCGACCAAACTTCGTCCCGGAGATATCTATACGCACTGCTACTCCGGTCTGCGCGGCGAACAGGACCCCGAAACCGGCAAGGCCAGCAAGGCCATGCTCATCGGACGCCAGCGCGGTATCTATTTCGACGTGGGGCATGGCGGCGGTTCTTTCTCGTGGACAGTGGCTATTCCCCTGATGCAGAGCGGCTTTCCGCCTGATTCGATCTCTACCGATCTGCACATCACCAGCATGAATGCAGGCATGAAAGACATGCTCAACGTAGCCGACAAGTTCCTGGCCATGGGACAGACCGTTCCCCAGGTAGTCACGGAGATGACCTGGAACCCGGCGCACGAGATCAAGCAGGATCAACTGGGCAATCTTTCCGTCGGAGCGCCCGCCGATATCGCTGTTCTGAGCGTGGAGAAAGGTAAATTCGGCTTCGTGGACATGTACAACACCAAGCTGATGGGGACGCAGAAGCTCATCTGTCAGTTGACGGTGCGCAACGGCAAGGTTGTGTGGGACCTCAACGGTATCTCGTCCGACCTCTGGGATGCGCCACCGAGCAGCGATCCCAAGCTGGCGAAGCGCTGGACGAGCTTCACCGAGCGACCTTTTGGCGGTGCCGCACATCAGAAGTTCCCGGCTTCGGTGCCGGTGAGGTAAGACTTATTTGCTGTCAGGAACGTATCCCAATGGGGAGACGAACAATGCGATCTACTCTGTTGGCAAACCCGATCCGCTCGCTCGTATGGGTGAGCATCTTTCTTGCTGCAGCCAGTCTCTACGGTGCGGAACAGGCCGTGCAGACTGTTGGCTGGAGCACGCTGAAGATGCTTACCTCTTCGACTCCGCCAAGCTCCCCCGTGCGGCAGCTACAGGGCAAGCGTGTTTCCATTCCGGGATTCATGGTGCCTCTGGAAGACGATGCGCAGCAGGTCACTGAGTTTCTGCTGGTTCCCTATGCCGGTGCATGCATTCACGTTCCCCCGCCGCCACCGAACCAGATGGTCTATGTGCAACTCGTTCACGGCGGAAAGGCGAAGATGTCGTTCACGGAACCTATCGTGGTGACGGGCACGCTGAAAATAACAACGGTAAAGAGTCCTTACGGCGACGTTTCTTACAATCTCGACGGAGAGACCGTCAAGCCTTACGTGGAGCAATAATTGTCAGCGGTCTATCTGCAGGATGTTACTTTTTCCTATGAGCGGAATGCTCCACTCATCCAAATCGATGAACTGACGATCGACGAGGGAGAACGAGTTTTTCTTTACGGGCCCAGCGGCAGCGGCAAGACGACGCTTCTGGGTCTCATCGCCGGGGTGTTGCGCGCGAGCACGGGGCACGTGCGAGTTCTAGGAAAAGATCTCAGCCGCCTGTCGCCTTCAGCCAGAGATCGTCACCGCGGCGCGGAGATGGGTTATATCTTCCAGAGCTTCAACCTGATTCCCTACTTGTCCGTGCGCGAAAACATCGCCCTTCCCTGCCATGTGCATGCGAAACGGATGAAGCGAATCACCGCCTCTACCCTGGATGGAGAGATTTCCCGCATCGCTGGACGGCTCGATCTGGATGGCTTCCTGCACAAGCCGGTCACGAAGCTGAGCACCGGGCAGCAACAGCGGGTCGCCATCGCCCGCGCCGTGATCGGCGCTCCGCGCCTCGTCATCGCGGACGAGCCTACCTCGTCGCTTGACCGTGATCGCCAGGAGAGCTTCCTGCGCCTCCTGATCGAGGTCTGCGATGAGGCCCGCTCCACACTTATCTTCGTCAGCCATGACAGGTCGTTAATGTCACGGTTCGAACGTCATATATCCGTATCGGAGATCAACCAGGTGGTCACATGCTAGTTCTGTTGCGGCTTGCCTTTTTTTCTCTGAAAAGCCGGAAAATGACGACGAGCCTCACCGTC
>JAATFH010000092.1 GCA_015655315.1 Terriglobales bacterium | reverse complement strand
TCAAACACTTGCGCAACAGGCGGGCAATACCGTAAACGCACCCTGGGTAGAAGTCGAGAGAAATTCCGACGCTGCCGTGCATGCTTCCAGCGACAAAGCACCTCTATTGCTTCGCTCGCGCAGCAGCAGAGGCAGCGGCGATGATCTGGTAGTACTCAATTCCTCCCAGCAACAAAAGACGTTGATCAGCCATTCGCTGGCTCCGTCTCGAAGCCTCACTGGAATGGCTCCGCTGGCCTCCGGCCGCACCGTCTCCAGCAGGCTTGCCACCAGCAATATCGTCGCTGCCGTGTCTATATCGGTAAGCCCTGATGCGCGTGACGGATTAGTCGTACTCAGCGCTGACAGCGTATCGCCGGATATCACCTTGCCGAGCGCGGGAAATACCTTCTACGTCAACACCGTCGAGGACAACACCGGGACAACAACCGACCCCAGCGACGGCACGCGCTGCACGCAGGGAGCAGGCGAAGTCTGCACCTTGCGGGACGCCATCACCTTCGCCAATAACGATGCGGCGGATAATATCACCGCTGGCACGTCCGACACGATCATGGTTCCCGCAGGCACCTACAACCTGACATGGCAGGCCGGCACATCCGACGTCAACGCAAATCTTGTGACACACCTTGAGATACTCGGCCCGGTGACTGTCATTGGCGACACGTCCGGTGGTGGAGTTGTTATCAATGGCGGCAACAACGACACGATATTTACGATCAACCCCGGCACCTTCGGATCGTTCAATCCCAGCGGAAACACCTACGTCTTCAACCTGGCGTTCCAGAACCTGACGATTGAAAACGGTACGAACAAAAATAACCCCGTTGACAGTACAACCAATTTGAGCAACAACGTAGGCGGCTGCGTGAACTGGGATGCCTCGGGCAGAGGTAACTACACCATTACCAATACTGTCATCAAAAACTGCACAATATTGTGGGGTCCTGGCGGAGGCATCTGGGCTTTTAACTCGGCTGGCGGCAACGGAACTCTTACTCTCAGCGGAGACACGCTCCAAGACAATTCCACTCCCGAAGTAGGCGGTGGTTTATACATCGCATTTACCCCGGTGGCCGTGTCCGCCACCAACACGGTTTTTACCGGCAATAAAGCGGATGCCACGCTGAATTCCAGCGATGGCGGAGCGTTTGGAGCGGGCGGCGGCCTCTTTTTCAGTGAGCGTCAACCTCCACCTGACACACCGCAAAGTACACTGACAAATGTCACCATCAGTTCCAATATTGCTGCTCAGGATAATGGCGGAGGCATTTACACGAGCTCAGGCCTGTTAATCAGCTCTTCTCTTTTCCAAAGCAATTCAGCGGCGGCGTGGGGCGGCGGCATTCACAGCGAAGTCGCCACTCCTGAAGTACAGACAACAATCACGAGTTCCAATTTTCTCTCCAACTCAGCAACTATAACCGGCGGAGCGATCTCAGGAGGCACCGCCCCGGCAGCAGACGGCAACATCCTACAGGTCAGTCTCAGCCGGATTTTTGGAAATACCTCAACGGGCGGCGCGAGCGGTTTGGCCGCGGGCGCATCAGGCAATCAATCCGGAGAAGTTCTCGCTACGGAAAACTGGTGGGGCTGCAATGGCGGTCCCACAACACCCGGCGATGGCTGCGATCAGGCCGTACTCTATGACCCTACAACTGGCAGCCTCACGACTGCGCCTTATGCCCAACTTGGCTTCAGTTCCGACGTCACCTCGATTCCGCCGGCTGGCAGCATGAATCTTACAGTTTCCCTCAACCAGGATTCCAACAACAATCCGATATCGGGCGCGTTTCCCGCCGTGGCGACGAACTACCCATACACATATAACGTCACTGGGGTAACCACAAATCCCGTGCTCACAACCGGGACCTTCAATACGGCTGGATTAGGCACCGCAGTTCTGACGCCCACGACCACAGGCAATGGGACAGTCACCGTAACCTTTGACAATCAGACAGATACGATCAACTTTACGACACAGGCGGCAACCGCAACTTCGCTGGCACTTGCGGCCAACCCCAGCTTCAGCTACACCTTTGGCTATCCGCTGACAGTCCTTACCGTCCAACTGACGCCTGTCAATGCAACGGGCATCACGGCAAGCAACTTTACGGTTACGGTTGATGGTTCTTCTGCGGGTTACAGCCTGTCGTTGCTGAGCAATAATAACTATCAGATCTCTGGCCCGTACGATATTCTGCCCGTCGGCAACCACACGCTTGCCGTCACATTCATGGGGACAGCAAATTACGCCGGCAGCACTACGAGCGCTACCCTGATGATTTCCAAGGCGCCTGTCGGTTTCAGCAGTCAACCCACACCAGCGAATCCGGTTCAGGGGCAAGGTGGAACGCTCACAGTGAACGTGAACGAGCTGGATGGCAACATCGCTCCAACGGGTACTGTCACATGCGCGTTCAACAACGGATCTGGCCAGACGGCCACTTTGAGCAACGGTTCCGCGAATATACCGATCCCGGCAATCCTTCCTACCGGTGTCGTTCCCGTGACCTGCAGCTATAGCGGCGACGCGAATTACAACGCCGTCCCAACCGCCACAAGCAATATAACCATTTTCGGAAGATCTCTGACCACCATCGCTTCGCTGACGGCCACTACCGCTCAAATCGATGTCTTCGGCTTAGGCTTCACGCCGCCAAGCGGGCAGCTCGCCTTTAACGATGCAACCACGGCCAGCCCCGTCACAGGCCCGGTCACACTCAACACATCCACCGCTACTCCATCGCTGCTACCTCAGGTAACCACCAGCACAGGCGCAAACAGCCTTCCCGTCTGGACTGAGTTGAATGACCTGAACGGCGACGGCATTCTAGACCTCATCACCTCGGTGTTTGGCCTTGATTCCGTCCTTGTGCAACTGGGAAACGGCGACGGCACCTTTGGAGCGGCAACCACCATCCTCATTGCGAATGGTTTTGGTCCGGCAGAGGTACATGCTGTCAGCCTGCGCGGCAACGGTACCCTCGATATCATTGCGGGCAGCTTCAACACCAATCAGGTCGCCGTGCTGCTGGGCAATGGCAATGGAACGTTCCAGCCGGCGGAGTTCTACACTGTGGGTTCAGCCGCCAATACGCCCACTTCTATCACGACAGGAGACTTTAACCAAGACGGCAACCTCGACGTTGCTGCCGCGGATACGGAGGACAACACTGTCAGTATTCTCGCCGGCAATGGCAGTGGTAGCCTGACTCTACTGGGAGCGCCTATCTCTGTCGGACGTGTTCCCGAAGCTATTCGTGCCGGCGACTTCAACAGCGATGGTTATCCAGACCTGGCAACCGCAAACTACCAGGACGGAACGGTGACCATATTGTTGAATAATCAGGATGAAACTTTCACGGCAAGCACGGTCACTGCTGGTACCGGTCCGCAGGCTTTAGCTATCACCGGCAGTGGCGCCAACCTGTTGCTGGCGGTGGCAAATTTCGGCAGCAACAATGTGAGCGTTCTGCAAAGCAATAACAACGGAACGTTTGCCGCACCAAAGCTGGTCAACGTGGGACGAGGGCCGGATGAAGTCAGGTTCGCCGATGTCAACGGAGATTCTGTTCCCGATCTGGTGGTGGCGAACTACACGGACGGCACACTCAGCGTGGCGACCGGCGGCGCCGCCTTATCCTATACCGTGCTCGGTCCATTCACGATCGGCACAAAACCCTATTCGGCAGCCGCAGGCGATCTCAATCAGGACGGCACACCAGATATCGTCGCGGCCAACTGCTTCAGCAACAACACAGGAGCACTCCTGGGTGGTACACAAATATCGGTGCCCTATACTGGACTCTCTCTACCTGCTGGAAATACTCTGAATGCAACATATTCCCCCGATGCCAATAGCAAATACGGAGCGAGCACCTCTCCCAATGTGACTGCTCCCTAACCATTGACACACTGCGTTCGCAAAATCAATAGCTGTTCATAGGAAAGGATTTTTCATATGCCAGAAAATCAGGACCCATCGCCAAAGGTGCAAGAGCCCGTTCATCAGGAAGAGACCTCTACCCGTCGGGAGATGATCCAGCGATATGCAAAATATGCCGTAGCCGCGGCTCCACTACTTCTGTTCGTATCGAAAGCACACGCAATTCATAGCAAGCCGTAATCATGATCCAGGAATAATGATCCGGTTCTTCTCCCTGCCACGGCTGAAGGACCGGACGCGATTCGCTGCCCGGGCAAGCCCGTTTCCCTTCTATGCCCAGAAGACCCCAGCCTGAACAGATGCTGATTACGTAGACGGCGGAAACACGGTGCGCCATGCCCGCCGAAATCCATGTTTCGCCAGCACACGAAATGGCCGTACAAGCAGTGCAAGCCTGCGCGGGACTCCATGCCGCGCGGTCCATCGATAGTCCTCAACGCTAGGAATGAAGAACGTCAGCCGGCGTCGCCATCGCTTCCCTGTTTCTGTTTCTGTCTGAAGATAAAATTCCCACATTTCAGGACCACGGCCTGAACCTGCTTCTCCCGCGAGCAATTTCTCAACACGCAGACGGGCAAGCCGCATAGTCTCCGGAGATTCTGCCAGCGCGGCTGACAGCTGTTCTGAAATATGGTCGGGAAAAACTTCCTGCACCATGGCGCAGCCGATGTATACCATCTGCTCCAGCCCCTGCGACCTGGCGCGTTCCAAAAATTCCCGGGGACTGCACTCCTTCATCGCGGCCAACGCGCGCGCAGCATCGAGAACCCAAATTAGTTTGCCATAGCCGTGTTTCAATCCATGCAGCAATAGATAAAGAGCGCGGTCAGTCTCAGACATCGCTTTCAGCGGATGGCCGCGAAATGTACCGCTTTCCACTCTGCGCCACATTCCGTCCAGATCGAATGGAAAGACACGCGGGGACGCGATGCCGAAGTGCAGTTCAACCAGAACGCCGTTACGCACAAATTTACGCTGGTAGTCGTCGGCGGGCGATGACGCAACCCAGCCAGCACGGATGAGTAACTTTTCTGCCTGGCTGAAATCGTCGACGCGTACCAGTAAATCAAGATCGACGCATGACCGCATCGTTACATCGCCATAGAGTGCTTCCGCAAGCACCGGTCCCTTCAGCGGTACAACTTCAATGCCATGCTGGGCAAAACCATCGAGCAGGCGCTCCAATTCCAAGGCAAGCATCTCGGTTGACGCGATACAGTCTCGGACAGCGCTCAGGAACGAATCAGGCATCTGCGCACCATTGGCCGCCAAGGCACGATGAATGAAAGGGAGCACGCTGTGGTTCTCCGCCAGTGTCAGCAAGGCAGGCCAGTTCGTGTCAGGTGGAGGAGAAAGCAGTGATCCGCGCAGGCAGTGCAATAGCAGTTCCGCTTCGGAAATCGCTTCTTCGCCGTTCATGGGGCGTGCTTTCATATCGTCCGCAACACTGTTGCAAGCATATCTCCTATCGAGGACCAGCGTGATCATCAAGGTCATTCGTCGCGGGGTAAGCGGATGGGCTGCACATTACTTTGGATAGAACAGTCGGAACCAACCTGCCAGTTCACAACTTTTTGCAATTTGTTGCGTCGTTGTGACATATTACCGGGTTCCCTGTCCTATTCTTCAGTTCGACGGGCAATGGGATACCTCTCTGGAAGCGCTTATATGAAGCTTCAACTTCGACACTGGTCCGAACGGCCGCGCATCTTGGTTCTGATGCTGGCTGTCGTCCTGCCAGCGATGGCGCTCATCGTATTCGGAGTCGTACACCTCAGGTCTATACAACGCGACAAGGCCATCGAAGCTGCTTTCCAGAGAAACTATCAACAGGTTCTTGCCATAGCTGAAAAGCAGATTGACGAACGAGCGTATGAAATGGCGGAAGATGCCAGGGCAAAATTCCCCGATACCGGCAACGCTGATGATCTCAATTCGTTCCTGGCGGAGCATCCTGACATCGCGCACGCATTCCTGTGGACCGGGAAAGGTGAATATGAATTTCGATCTCAGGCAAAGCGTATGCGTGATCGGCAGTTCTGTACGGAAAGCCAGACGATCTCTTCAGACCTTGGCTCCTGGTGGGACATGGAAAGCAAGACTGTAATTGGCAGGATAAAAAAGCTCGAGGCGAAAGAAGGACGACATGTCTTTATTGCCAATAATTGGGTAACCAGAGGCGAAAAAATGCAGTATCAGACTCTGGTTCTTTTCCGCCCCACAGGTTCAACTTCAGAGCACCCCGCGCTGGCAGGATTCATCTACGACACTGACTACCTCAAGAACAGCTTCTTCCCTCAGGCATTGAATGATGTGTTGCCCGATCAGAATCAGGATGATATGTCTCATCCGCAAAAAGGACTCATGGTCCGCGTAGAAAAAGAAGAGTACCCATTCGCCACTTCCATGTATTGGGATGGCGGTTCTCCTGAAGTCGAACGCCCCTTCGAGAGTGTCTTTCCCGGCATGGTTCTGGGTATCAAGTTAAGAGGGACAACGATCGCAAGCATCAGCGAGCATTTGCTGCGAACCAACTTCCTTGTCCTGGGCGCACTCTCCTTACTCATGGGCGCCGGGTTGATCCTTACTTACCGCAACGTATCGCGCGAACTCGCGCTGGCTAAATTGAAATCTGATTTCGTCTCCAACGTTTCACACGAACTAAGAACACCGCTCGCGCTTATCCGTCTTTATGCAGAGACGCTGGAACTCGGGCGTATCTCCAATTCAGGAAAACAGCAGGAATATTACGAGATCATCCGCAAAGAGAGCGAGCGCCTGACTTCGCTGATCAACAATATTCTCGATTTTTCTCGCATCGAGTCGGGAAAAAAGGAATACACCTTCCGCGAAACCAACGTGGCAGATCTGGTGCGCAGCACCCTCGAATCGTACCGCTTTGAGATTGAGCAGAACGGTTTTCAGTTCGAGCAGAAGATCGACGAGAATGTACCACCGTTATGGGTGGACCGCGAAGCGATTGCCCGTTCACTACTGAATCTCGTCAACAACGCCGTGAAGTACTCGGCCAATGAAAAATATCTCGGAGTCCGGCTTTATCGTCACAACAGCGGCGTCAACCTTGAAGTCGTCGATCATGGAATCGGAATTCCCGCCAAGGAACATCTCAAAATCTTCGAGAAGTTCTATCGGGTCGGCGATCCACTGGTGCACAACACAAAGGGGAGCGGATTAGGACTCTCTCTGGTGTGCCACATCGTACAGGCTCACGGAGGCGAAGTCGCAGTGGAAAGCGCGCCGGGAAAAGGCAGTAAATTCATTATTACTTTGCCGCTGCAAAGGCTGGTAGGCCAGGAGTGAAGGGTGTGGATATGAAACAAGAAAAAACAAAACCCGTGGAAGCATCGAAACCGGCCAAGATTCTCGTCGTTGAAGACGAGCCGAATATGGTGGCTGGACTTCGCGACAATTTTGAGTTCGAAGGATATGAAGTCATCACAGCGCGCGATGGGATTGAAGGCCTTGAGCGGGCATTGCAAGAGTCTCCTGATTTAGTCGTTCTGGATGTCATGATGCCTCGTATGAGCGGATTGGAAGTATGCAGGCAGCTGCGCGCCAAGCGCGCTTCCATTCCGATCATTATGCTGACAGCCCGCGGTCAGGAAGTGGACAAGGTAGTCGGTCTCGAACTCGGCGCAGATGATTACGTCACCAAGCCATTCTCGATCCGCGAGTTGCTGGCGCGGGTTAAAGCTATCCTGCGGCGCACCGCGGTTGTTCCGAAACATCAGGATCAACATTCTTTCGGAGATGTTGAGGTAGACCTCCACCGCCGCCGCGTTGTGAGAGCGGGCAAGTCGCTCGATATTTCCTCGAAGGAATTTGAGCTGCTGCAATATTTCCTCTGCCATTCCGGCGAAACACTGAGCCGGGACCGCCTTCTCGAAGATGTGTGGGGATACGAGAACTACCCCACAACCCGCACAGTGGATACGCACCTGGTGCGCCTGCGCCAGAAACTGGAACCTGATCCGGAACAACCGCAATATTTTCTCACCGTACATGGAACCGGCTACAGGTTCGTAGGCTAATAACAACAACGGGATCGAAACGATGCGAGCAAACGGAGGAGTTGTGCAATCTGGAACGAGCAACAAGTGGCGATCTAACGGCGAGCGCAGGGATCGCACTACGTCTTCGATATCGTCGACACCATCGCGCATGTCTCTGCAGGACGAAGTGGACCTCCTGCGGCGTGAAAAGCTCGATTTGTATTCTCAGTTATTCGAAGCTGGACAGATTCAGCGCAAATTAAGCGGTTCACGTGAATTGCATTACGGCTGCCTGCAATTCGCGAGCGAGGTCTTTGCTGCGCGCTTTCTCTCAGGCGATTTCACCATGTTCTTGCAACACGGCTCCAAGGTTCTTACTGCACACGGAGATATTGCTGGGAAAGGCATACCAGCTGGCATGTGGTTTACAAACTTAGCTGGACTCCTGCAGAGCTATGGCCATCCCGATTCCGACCCGGCTGAAATAGCTTCGGAAGTGAATCGGCACTTATGCTATCTGCGGCCCGTCGCGCCTTTCGCCACAGCGTTTCTTGCACAGATCGATTGCGATCTCGGAGAGTTGACCTACTGCAATGCCGGTCATTTTCCGCCCATATTGCTTCGCGCGGATGGCCGGGTTGAGCTGCTTGAAATCGGCGGTCCGCTATTAGGTGCAATTGAACGGGCAGAATTTAGCTCCGGCACGGTTGCCCTTGAACCCGGAGACACGCTTCTCGCATATTCTGACGGTGTACTCGAATGCTGCGATGCTGCCGGAGAAGAGTTCGGGCTGGAACGATTGGTGGATACTTTGCGACATGCCAAACAGTTGTCCGCTCATTCCACGCTGATGGTTCTGCTCGCAGGATTGCAGGACTACGCAAACGGCAGTCCTGTTTGCGATGACGTCAGCCTGACCGTGATTCAATACGAAGCCGACTCCGCTTCCAGCAGCTATCGCATCCATTGAAGCTGTCACCTTACTTGAGAAGGACTCGATTAATTAGGGGAAGTACGATAGCCCACAACCTCAGACTGCGATGCGTTGCCATTCATGTTATTCGATTGCAGCAACACTTCGAAATAAGGAAGAGAACCGTTCGGCATTCGTATTTTATTTAGAAATGGCAGAAGGCGATTGTCATCGAAGACGAAATCCGCGGCGGACTCCGTTCCCGCCATGGATGTTCCTTCGAGAATCAACACCTGGCCTGAGCCTTCGAGATTTGGCCTCAACGCAACCAATCCATACACTTTGTGCGCCGGATCCGATCGGTTTGCCTCATAACGAAAAGCCTCATGTGCGAGGGGTGCGCGATTGAGCACAGAAAATGAACCCCACTTGTGGTTGTGCTGAACCACAAAATTCATCCGGTCTGCAAACAGCTCGATCCAGGGGTTACCTTCCTTGAAAGCAGGAAGGATCTCAGTGAACCGGCATTCCCGCCGAGATTCTTCCCTTGTTCACCGCACGGTATTTTTTCTTTGATACCAATAACTTATGTACAGCAAATTTCAGGAGAATGGTTTCATGTTTTCGAGTCGGTTGATTCCTTTTTGCGCGACAGTCTTATGTGTTGCCCTTCAGTCGATGGCCAGCGGACAATCCACTGCGAACGATCCGGTGAGAATGAATCAGATACAGGTCATCGGTTCGCACAATAGTTATCACGTAGGCATTGCACCCAGCGAAGCAAAGCTGATGCAGGAAAAAAATCCTACCCACTTCGCAGGTCTGGATTACCATCATCGTCCGCTTGACCAGCAGTTTTCCTCGGGCATTCGACAGATTGAACTGGACGTCTACGCCGACAGCCGGGGAGGTCTCTACGCTCATCCCCAGGGACCGAAAAATGTTGCGGCAGCGGGCCTTCCCGCGGATCCGGAATTCGATCCGCAGGGATTGATGAATAAGCCGGGTTTCAAAGTCATGCACGTGCAGGATTTCGACTACCGCAGTTCATGCCAGCCGTTTACGCAGTGCCTGGAAGTCGTCCGCGCCTGGTCGCATGCGCATCCGCAACATCTTCCTATCTACATTCTTGTTGAAACCAAACAGTCAGACATGCCAGCCCAATATCATGCTGTATCACCGGAAAAGTTTACCTCCGCGACCTTCGACGCACTCGATGCTGAGATTCGTTCGGTTTTTCCTCCGAACGAGCTGATCACGCCGGACGATGTTCGCGGAAACTACAAGACGCTGGAAGAAGCGGTGCTGCATAACGGATGGCCAACTCTGGACCAGGCGCGCGGCAAAATAGTTTTCCTCATGGATCAGCGGCCCGTTGGCCCGATCTATCTGGAAGGACATCCTTCACTGCGTGGTCGAGTCATCTTCACGAACGCACAGCCAGGTCAGAGTGATTGCGCCTTTACGGAGGAGAACGACGGCACTCCAGCGGAGATTGCTGCGCTCGTACGCAAAGGCTACCTGGTACGGACCCGAACAGATTCCGACACGAAAGAGGCGCGAACCAATGAGACGGCAAAGCGTGACGCTGCCTTCGCCAGCGGAGCGCAGTTGCTGAGCACAGACTATCCGGCATCAGAGCCTTCGCCGTGGTCCGCATATTCCGTTAGCCTTCCCGATGGAGCAGTCGCGCGATGCAACCCCGTCAACAAGCCAGCCTCATGCAACGACGCTGCGCTGGAAAACCCTGCCAGCGGTAAATAGAAAGCCATCCCCAGCTTGCGGCAACAGCGTCAACGCTGTTGCCGCAAGCTTATTTACGCTGTACGAATCAACACTGCCTAATTTCCCTTCCGCTTTCGAGCACCCCGCATAGAATCCCCAAAAAACGCTTTGATGTGCTGTAAAACTACACTTGACAAACATACGGGCAAACACCTACCGTAGCTTACGGTAACGTACACGCAATTTGCAGTAAATATCCCCCACACTTGTCCCTGGATACAAAAACAGAAACAACTCTGCATAGAAGATCGCTAGCTTAAGGACAAAAATGTCGCAGGACCAGATTGCAGTTGCAGAAAATACC
>JAATFH010000368.1 GCA_015655315.1 Terriglobales bacterium | reverse complement strand
GCTGGGCATCGCGATCGTGAACAACTACCTCTGGACGAGGGGCCGCCACACGTTCAATATCGGTGGCGAGTTCCGCCGCTCCTATCAGGACGACAACGAAGAACAAACCGCTGGTGGTCAGTTTGCCTTCAGCCAGCGCGAAACATCCAATCCGTCCGACCTTTCAGGCGGCAGCGCCTTTGCCAGCTACCTGCTGGGTCTACCCGATCAGACAAATCGAAGCAACTCGCAAGAGCTTCGCCTGCGCAACTTCGACTTTTCTCCTTACATCCAGGACGACATCAAGCTGACTCCCAAGCTGACACTTAACGTGGGTCTCCGTTGGGATATTCAAGTACCGTTCTCGGAAGTCAACAACCTGATTGTCTTCTTTGATCCCGCGAACTCATCTCCAAACGCCTTTGCCGGGAACATTCCCGGTGTAGCGCAGAAACTGGGTAGCTGCAACGGGTGCGCCGGGTATAATCGCGCGGACATCCACTGGGGACACGTCGGCCCGCGCTTAGGCTTCGCTTACCAGGTCAGCGATAAGACAGTTGTTCAGGCTGGTTTCGCTGTTGCCTTCCTGAATGGCGGCGCCTACGAATATGGCACCAACAAGGTGGCTGTAAACTACGGCAACCTGCTCGTTGGCTCCTATTCACAACTCAAAACCGGCTCCAATGTTTCTGCTTTCGGAAATTGGGATACCAATACCATGCCGAATCCGCAGCCGACGCCGTTTAGCCCCGGACTAGGTATTGCGACTCAGATCAATGCCTTCAGTAAAACCAAAGACGGGTATGCGCCGTATGCCCAGCAGTGGAACGTCAACGTTCAGCATCAGCTTCCGTGGAATGTTTTTGTGACCGGCGCATGGGTTGGCAATCGCGTCATTCACCTGCCAAGCAAGCTGAACCCGATCAATCAATTCGATCCCAAGTATCTCTCCCTGGGCACTGATCTGCTCCTCAGCTTTGCTGATGGCTCAGCGCAGGCAAAGGGATATCAGCTGCCTTATCCAACCTTTGTACAGGACTTCGGCGGGTCGGCAACAGTAGCTCAGTCACTCGCACCCTTCCCGCAGTATTCGAACATCATGAACAACTTCGAAGGGTCGGGCACAACCTACTACCAGGGATTGCAGGTGCAAGCAGAAAAGCGCTTCACCAACGGCCTCTCCTTCCTGGCTGGATGGACATTGTCCCGCTCGTGGGATAACACCAGCAGCGGATTCACCAGCTTTACCGCCGGCGTGGTCAACAAATACAACCAGAAGCCGGAGTGGGGAGTTTCCACCGCGGATGAGCCAAACACCTTTAAGGCCAGCGGAACGTATGAACTACCCATTGGCCCCGGAAAGGAATTCTTCAACAATCGCGGAGTCACCGGGCAGCTATTGGGTGGCTGGCAACTCAGCTGGATTATTGACTACGAGGCTGGCACTGCGAACGGGCCTACGGAAAACGGAACACCATTCCCGCCAAACGGCAATAACCGTCCAAATCGTAATCCTGGCGTCAAGCTCTCAACTGCTTCCTATCAGGATGCGAAGGACCAGTTTGAAGGAAAATCTTCGGTTGCCCAGATTTATCCAGCAGCCTGCCCACTCGGCTCCACGTCCTCCAACTGCAGCTTTACCGAAACCACTCAATTCGTTCTAGGTAACGCGACCAGAACTTATTCTGAATTACGCAACCCGGCCTTCTATACCGAAAACGCAAATGTCAGGAAGCATTTCTTCTTAGGGGAACGCTTCCAGGCCATTCTGCAGTTCGACTACTTCAACCTGTTCAACCGCACGCAACTCAACGGTCCTGACACGAACGCCAGCAATAGTACGTTCGGTCAGATCATCAATAAGAATGCGCAAACAAACATGCCTATTAACCGCCAGGGACAAATCAGCGTCCGAATCGAGTTCTAGGCTCAGTGAGCCTGCCGCAACGATTGCTCCGGCAGGCTCCGGATTTTGAATCAATGAATACATGCCTCCAAGCCGGATCGCCATTGCGGTCCGGTTTTTCTTCATTGCCATGTTTTATCGGCTCCGAAATAATGAGTCTGTCGTGAATGCAGGTATGCCGATTTTTACCCCTCGTAGAAGCAGACTCCTTTTCATTCTTATTTGGCTGTACGTTGCGACGACGGTGACGTTGTCGGCCCAGTCTGGAAGCGATGAGGTCACGCCACAAGTGCGGCAGCTATACGCGCAAGCCAAGGCCGCGCAACAAAGTGGAGACAACACCACTGCGATCGAGAAATATCGCGCCATGCTGAAGCTGGCTCCGCATCTGGCTCCTGCGTACAACAACCTCGGCATGATCTATTTCGGTCAGCACGATTACCCTCAAGCCGCGAAAATTCTTGAGCAGGGATTGAAGCTGAATCCTGAGATGCCGACAGCGTCCGCGATGCTCGGCCTCAGCTATGCGCGGATGGGAGAGAACGAGAAAGCCGAGCCTCTGCTGGAGGCGGCGATGAAAGCAAATCCGAATGACGACAATGCCGAGATAGCACTGGCACGCACTCTGGTCAGCTTGAAGAGATACGACGAAGCCACACCTCTTCTGAAAAGCTTTCTCGAACGCAATCCCAAAGACCAGCAGGCATGGTATTTGCTGGGTAAGACCTATTTGCAGCTTTCAGAAAATGCATTAGGCAAGATCAATGAGATCGATCCCAATTCCGTGACCGCGCATATCGTTGCCGGAGAAATCGACGAGAGCATGCGTAACTACGATGGGGCGCTGGTCGAATATAAGAAAGCCATTGACCTGGCCCCGCAACAGCCGGGTTCGCACGCGCATATGGGAAACACATTCTGGCTCACGGGCAAATGGGATTCCGCGGAAATGGAATTCAAAGCCGAACTGGCAAATGATCCCGGCAATTGCACGGCGCGCTGGAAACTGGCGAACGCCATGCTCGAAGCGAATGCTCCTGCGCAGGATGCGCTTGCCGAATTGAACCGCGCTGTCGATCGCTGCCCGACGCTGATGCAGGCCCGCGTCGACCGTGCCCGTGCGCTCGTAAAGTTGGGCAAGCACGACGATGCGTTGCCTGACCTACTCCTCGCCGAGAAGGATAGCCCCGGCGAGCCGTCCATTCATTTTCTATTGTCGAGTGTTTATAAAGCTCAAGGAAAGACGGCCGATGCGCAACAGGAAATGCGCACCTACGGCCGCTTGCAACGCGAAGCCAGCGAGGCGGTTGCAGGGCAGGCAAGTGATGCCATCACGATCAAAAGCGCGTCTCATTAAAACTACGATTCTCTCCATTGTCCGGGTCCCGGTTCTACCCGCCGGCATTCTGTTTCTCTTCAGCGGATCGCCGATGTGTGCAGACACTCAGGAGCAGATGTCATCGCAACAGGGTGGGGTGAGCACGGGCGGCGTCTACGCGCCGATCCATGATGCCGAACAGCGGCCTATTACTGCGGGGGGCTTTGTTGACGTGGGCCCGGTGGTTTTCAAAGACATATCGAATGCAGCTGGACTTACAGCCTGGTGCTATGCGGGAGGATCGCCCACCAAGGCCTACATCGTTGAATCGCTCGGCAGCGGTGTGGGGCTGCTGGATTACGACAATGATGGCTGGATGGATATCTATCTCGTGAATGGCCTGACCTACGACGCGCTGAAAGGTAAAGCGTCCGCGCCGCACGCTGCGCTATTCCACAACAATCACGATGGAACCTTTGTAAATGTCGCGCAAAAGAGCGGAGTCACGAACGACCGCTGGGGAGTGGGCGTGGCGGTTGCCGATTACGACAACGATGGCTGGCCCGATCTATACGTAACCACTGTCGGTAAGAATCGCCTCTATCACAACAATCACGATGGGACTTTCACGGATGTGGCGGAGAAAGCCGGCGTAGCGTTGGGCACGTGGTCCACTGGTCCCACTTTCGGTGATTACGATGGAGACGGCAAGCTCGATCTCTTCGTCCCGGGATACACACGTTACGACTTCGACGACCCGCCGGCTGCCGGTTCAAAGTCGGTTGTTTCGAATACCTGCCAGTATCGCGGCATCAGCGTCTTTTGCGGCCCTCGTGGATTAAAAGGGGAGCACGACCATCTCTTCCATAACAACGGCGATGGCACATTTACCGATGTCAGCGTTAAAGCCGGAGTTTCCGATCCGCCTGGCTACTATGGCCTCGTCTCGCTATTCGTGGATTTGAACAATGACAGCAAACCCGAACTGCTCGTTGCCAATGATTCGACTCCCAATTATCTTTACCGCAATAAGGGCGACGGAACTTTCGAGGATTTGAGCTTCGAGTCCGGTTATGCCGTCAATCGCGATGGACGCGAAACTGCGAGCATGGGCATCGCCGTCGGCGATTATCAGAACAATGGACGGCTCGATATTCTCAACACCACGTTTTCCGATGACTATAAAGTGCTCTATCGCAACAATGGGGATCTGGACTTCGCCGACATAAGCTACGACGCAGGTATTGCAACGCCTACGATCCCATTTCTCAGCTGGGGTGACGGATTCATCGATTACGACAATGATGGCTGGAAAGATATCTTCATCGTGAGCGGCCACGTGTATCCGCAGGCCGATAAGCAGGATTGGGGCACGAGCGTTGCCGAGCGCCCGCTGCTCTTCAGGAATCTTCGCGGAGAAAAATTCGAGTCTGTACCGCCGGTGAAGGGAAGCGGGCTCGCCGATGTTGTTTCAGCGCGGGGCGCGGCGTTTGGCGATCTTTTCAACGACGGCAAGATCGACGTCGTCATGAACAACGTCGACGCATCTCCCGCGCTCCTGCGGAATGTGAATGACGATCATCATCACTGGATTGGATTCAAGCTGATCGGAGGGGTTAAGAGTCAGCGTGATGCCGTGGGCGCGG
>JAATFH010000280.1 GCA_015655315.1 Terriglobales bacterium | reverse complement strand
CTTGCGTGCTAGCTCCTTGTAGGGATGCAGGGCGTTTCCGTGGCAGCTCTACGCGCTGATGGGCACGCCCCGATCGGCGAGCGTCTGCTTGAATGTTGCGAGCCCTGCGGGGTCGTCGAGCATGGACAACTTGCAGTGAGCGTCGCCGGGATAGTTGCCGGTGCCGAGTTCGACCGTATCGATGCCGAGGGTTTTAAGTTTTGCGACAACCTGATCGAGCGGAAGCTGCGAGAGCAATGGAGTAAAGACGCCAACCTTCATGCCAACCAGAATATATCGGTTTGGAATCGTTGTGGCGGGACCAGATATCGTATGCGTATGGACCCTCAGACGATTCAACGGAAGCAGCTTTTGAAGGCGGCGCTCGGCAAGAGGAGTGTCACCGCAGGCGATGTGCGCGAGATACGCCTGGAGCCGGGACAGCAGAGCGGACGGCATCTCCATCCCTGCGCGGTGTTGGGATATATCGTTTCCGGCACGGCTCTGTATCAGATCGAAGGCGAAGATGTGCAGACCTTACCCGCAGGCTCGGCTTTTTATGAACCGGCCGACAGGATCATCGCAAACTTCGGCAACGCTTCCAATTCCGAGACGATGACCTTCGTTGCGTTTTATCTGCTCGATGGCGAGCAGGAGCTGATTCGCATGCTGGATTGATTGCGCATAGTTCAAGTTTGTCATTCTGAACCTGAACGGAGTGAAGGGGAAGAATCCAGCAGACGCCTCTATAAAGAAGACCTGTTCAGATTCTCATGAGAATCTAGGCTGCTTCTTCGCGTTACCAATATCCCGTGGATTCTTCCCCTTCACTTCGTTCGGGTCAGAATGACGGACTATTGCTACCGACTATCTCAATCGGTTTCCGCACGAGTGACAGATACGCCATTGCGCCCAGAAACGTAACGCACGCGCAGATGATCAGCGCAATGTGAAAGGAATGCGTGCGGTCGAGAAACCATCCCGTCAGCACAGGCGCGATCGATGCAAAGAGAAAGCTGCAGAAATTTTGCAGCGCACCGACCGATCCAACCAGATGCGCGGGAGCGGCTACCTGCACTAATCCCCAGGCCGATGTTCCGGCAAAGTGAATAAAGAAAAGCGCCAGGCCGATCACCGCAACCGCTGTGCCGCTACTCGAAGCATGCGGGACAGCGAAGGTGCAGGCGGCGGAGCAGATCATTCCGGCAACGATGAGCTGCTTGCGGCTTTTGAGCGGATCGGCGCCGCGTCGCGCCAGGGTATCGGCGACGAATCCGCTGATGAGCATGCCGGTTGAGCCCATCAGGAACGGAATCGCCGCGAGCCAGCCGGTTTTGGTCAGGCTCAAGTGGTGCGCGGCTTCGAGGTATCCCGGCAGCCACGCGAGGTAAAGCCACGCCGTGTAATTGATGCCGCTGAAACCGAGCATCATTCCCCAGATCGTGCTGTGCCGGAAAAGTCCGCTCCAGGCTGTGAGGGGAATGTTCGGAGCCGCATTATGTTTAGCGTTTGAATCTTGATCGCGGTAGACGGGATACCATGCGACTGCGACTACGACACCGAGCAGTCCGATCCAGACGAACATGTTGCGCCAGCCGTAGCTGAGCATCAGTAGTGTCAGCAGCGGTGGTGCAAAGGCCTGCCCCAGTGTGGTGGACGCGTTCAGGATGCCTGTCGGCACACCGCGCTCGCGCGTCTCATACCAGTCGTGGATCACTTTGAAGCCGCCGGGCAGGAACGGTGCCTCGCCTGCGCCGAGGCCGATGCGCGTGGCGACGAGCGCGGCAAAGCTGGAGACCATGCCGGTTGTCATTTGGGCGAGCGACCAGAGCAGCATGCCTGCGCTCAGAATCGATCGCGGGCTAACGCGGTCGAGCAGCCAGCCTGATGGGAGTTGGGCCAGCCCATAGGCAAGCGAAAAGGTGGAGAGCAGCGCGCCGATCTGTGTTGCTGAAAGATGCAGGGCGGTACGCATCGTCGTGTTGGCAATGGAGAGCGCGCTGCGGTCGAGAAAGTTGACGATGCCGCCGAGGACAAGCAGTGTAAGAATGCCTGCGCGGAGGGCACGCGACTGTCGGCTCGACATTCAGCGCGCCGTCCAGCCGCCATCGATCAGGATGGTGTGACCGGTGATGAGCGATGCTGCGGGCGACGCAAGGAAGACAACCGATCCCGCGACTTCGATGGGCTCGCCGATACGATGCAGCGCGGCGATACGCTCGACGGTGTCGGCATAAAACGCCGGATCGGAAAGCACCGGCTGCGTCCCGTCTGTATGAATGAAAGTGGGAGCTACGGCATTGACGTTGATGTTGTACTTGCCCCACTCAACGGCGAGACACTTGGTCAGATGCGCGATGCCTGCCTTCGTCATGCAGTAGACAGATTCGGTCGGGAGCGCGGCAAATCCGGCCTGCGAACCCATGTTGATGATGCGTCCATATTTTTGCTTGATCATCACGCGTCCCGCTGCCTGGCTGGCAAAGAACGTTCCTTTCAGGTTGACGGCGAGTGTGTAGTCGAAAT
>JAATFH010000451.1 GCA_015655315.1 Terriglobales bacterium | reverse complement strand
GTCGCGCCTGCTGATGAACGACTATGACAATGGCCTGCTCTTCTTCGATACGGCGGATTCCTACGGCAGTCATCCCGATGTGTCCGAGGCGCTCAAACACGTCTCCCGCGACAAGGTCGTCGTCATGACGAAGTGCGATGAGCGCGATCCGAAGCAGGCGCGCGCCGACCTCTATCGCTATCTGAAAGAGCTGAAGACGGACTACATCGACATCTGCTTGATCCACTGTGTCACCGAAGCAGACTGGACGGATCGATATCGCGGCGTGATGGACGTCTTCTCTGAAGCCAAGGAGAAGGGAATTATCCGTTCGCACGGCGTCTCCTGCCACTCGATCGAGGCGTTGCGCGCGGCCGCCAATTCTCCCTGGGTGGAAATCGACCTCGTGCGCCTCAATCCCATCGGCGCGCACATGGACGCCCAGCCAGCGGTGGTGATCGACGTCATTAAACAGATGCGCGCTCAAGGCAAAGGCATTGTGGGCATGAAGATTCTCGGACAGGGCGCAATGCGCTCGCGCCAGGACGAGGCGATTCGCTATGCCCTGCACAGCGGTGTGCTCGACGCCTTCACCATCGGCGCGGAGAACCCCAACGAGCAGGCCGACCTGATCCGCCGCATCGCGTCTGCCTGACACTCCCGCTGCATGTGTCATCCTGAGCGTAGCGAAGGATCTGCTTTTTCTTCGGGGCTGCAGGGAGCGAGATTCTGATCGCACCATCCAGAGCAAAAAAGCAGATCCTTTCCCTTCACTTCGTTCCGGGTCAGGATGACAGCTGTGTTGCGTCTAATGCGTCTAGTTCCTTTTTCTGAAACTGAAAAGCGGCAACAATAAAAAACCTACGAAGATTTTCGTTGACACCTACGAAGCACTTCGTATACATTCACGATCATGAAGTTCAAGCGGCAATCTTTACCGAAACCAACTGAGGCCGAACTCGAATTGCTCCGCGTTCTGTGGGAGAAGGGACCGGCGACGGTTCGCGAGCTGCACGACGAGGTGAACCTGCAACGCGCGGTAGGCTATACCTCTGTTCTCAAGATTCTGCAGATCATGACGGAAAAGGGCCTGGTCGAGCGCGAAGAATCGGCCAAGGCTCATATCTACCGCGCGGCGGCCAGCCAGGAAGAGACGCAGAACCAGCTGCTCCGCGATTTGAGCGAGCGGCTCTTCTCCGGTTCGGCGACGCAGCTTGCCATGCACGCCCTCGCCATGCAGCCGGCCAGCGCGGAAGAACTGGAAGAGATTCGCAACCTGATCGAGCGAAAGAGGCAGACACGATGACACATCATTGGGAAGCTCTGGGCTGGACTCTGATTCATTTCTGCTGGCAGGCCGCTGCGATTGCGCTTGCCTATAAGCTCGCCGATCTCGCCATCGCGAAGGAGCGCACCCAGGCGCGCTATGTCCTCGCTCTGGTGGCGCTGCTCGGCATGTTGACCGCCTCCATCGGCACACTGGCGTATGAGGAAGCCAGCCACCGCCATACCGTTTCCTTTGCGGCCCTCGGTGTTTCCGGAGGGAAGCCATCGTTGCAGATTATCCCGCGCCCTCTGGCTGTGATTGACATGCCGTCGGCTCCGCGGGAAACAGCAAAGTTATTGGCCAGTGACGTGATGCCGTACCTCGACTTCTTCTGGCTTGTCGGTGTGCTCTGCCTGTCTGTCCGCACCATTGGCGGATGGTGGCTTATCCGGCGGCTGCGCCACAGTGCTTTGCAGAAGGCCCCGCACACGCTGCGCATCGGCCTCGACCGCATTCGCCTGCAGATGGGTATTCCCCGGTTCGTCGATCTGCGGCTTTCCAGCCGCATCGCCGGTCCGCTGACCGTTGGCGTCATCCGTCCTCTGATCCTGCTTCCCATCACGGCATTGACAAGCCTCAGTCCCGAGCAGCTGGAAGTCGTCCTCGCGCATGAACTGGCCCATATTCGTCGCGCCGACTACTTCTGGAACATCCTGCAAACCATGATCGAGACGCTTTTCTTCTTCCACCCTGCGGTGTGGTGGATCAGTCATCATCTGCGTGAACAGCGCGAGCTCTGCTGCGATGATATTGCCGTCGAAACATGCCACGATCCAGCTGTCTACGCTACGGCGCTTTTGCGTTTGGAGGAGCAGCGGAAGACTCACCTGCATCTCGCCATGGCCCTCGATGGCAACCAGTCTCGCATTAGCCTGCGCGCACGCGTCCTGCGCATACTCGGCGATCCGGAAGAGCAGCCGCGCGACCTTAAGCCGCTCTCCCTGGTCGGAATGATGGCGCTGCTTCTCCTCTTCATCTGCCCTTTGCCGCAGGTCCTGGCCAGTTTCAAAGCCGCACCCAAAGTATCGAGATCCATTATTCGCGCGGTGCAGCATAAGGTGCGTCCACATGCCGCGGTGAAGGCAGCAGTGACGCCGCCATCGGTGATAGCGCCCGTCCCAGCGCCCGTCCCCGTATCCACACCAGGTGCGGTCGCAATGTTGACAGCCCCTGACGGCGCAATGATCGAAGTATCCGGGCAAACCGCTCCGTTGCCGTCGGCAAGTCCGGAAAAATCAGATTACATCGACCGGATGCGCGCAGCCGGATACAACGTTAACCTCGATAAATATGTCGCGATGAAAGTCCAGGACATTACGCCTGAATACGCTGAGCAGATGACAAAGGCAACCGGAGAGCGGCCCAGCGCGGACGACCTGATCGCCCTGAAAGTGCAGGACGTGACGCCGGACTACATCGCCCGTATGCGCAACGCTGGCTACAACGGGAACCTCGACAAATTCATTGCCATGAAGGTTCAGGACATCACGCCCGAATACGCAGCCGACATGGCGAAAGCGACCGGCGAACAGCCTGATCTGGATGAACTGATTGCGTTGAAAGTGCAGGATGTCACGCCGGATTATATGTCCCGCATGCGCGCAGACGGCTACAGCGGGGACCTCGACAAATTCATAGCCCTGAAAGTGCAAGACGTCACGCCGGAGTATGCCGATGCGATGGCGAAGGTTGGCTTCGGAAAGCCGACGGTCGATGACCTGATCGCGCTCAAAGTGCAGGGAGTCACACCGGAATATGCCGCGAAGCTGCATGCGGACGGCATCGAAGCTTCAGGCTTTCATGACCTCATCTCGTATCGCATCTTCAACGTCACGCCTGAATTCGTCGCAGGCATGAAAGAAGCGGGTTACAGCTCTATTCCTGCAAAGAAACTGCTTTCTCTGCGCGTACAAGGCGTCACGCCGGAATATGCGAAAGGCGTGAAGGCACAATTTCCCAACGCCACCGTAGATGATCTGGAACAAATGCGCATCTTCAACATCAACCCGGACTTCATCGCATCCGCCAAGCGCCACGGCTTTACTCCGCTCACGATCCAGATGCTGGTAAAGCTGCGCATCTCCGGCATCCTCGATGACAACGATTCGGCAAAGGAGAATCACTGATGAAGCTGCGTGCGCTCTTTCTCAGCACTCTCGTTGCCGGTTTTTCCTTGTCCCTGTACGCAGACGATCCGTTGCAACCTCTGCATGGAAGCTGCAGTATCGCTCCCTCAACTGAAGGCGACCGTGTACAGTTCAAGCTCGAACGCGGCTCCTGCGATGGCGGTAAACACGGCTGCAACATGAATGACAATGACATGCCGCTGAGCAATTTCACCGGATTCACCCTGGCTGACCTGAAAAATGACGGCTCGCACATCGATGCGGTCATTGCCGCGGAAGCAGGGAAGCTGACGTGCTCAGGCACGGTTCACGATCTGACATTGAGCGGCGATTTTACCTTCGTTCCCGATCCGGGTTTCGTCACGCGCATGCGTCAGATGGGCTTTAACGGCTACGACTCTGAAAAGCTCGAAGCCTACACGCTCTTCCACGTTGAAACCGCCTGGATTCAATCGCTGCAATCCGCCGGAGTTGGCGACATTACGACCGACAACATCATCGCGCTGCGGATTTTCAAAGTGGATGCGCCGTTTGTGAAAAGCATGGCCAATCTCGGCTTCCCCAATCTTCCCGCCGAAAAGCTCATCGCCTTCAAAATCCACGTCAATCCAGATGAGGTGAGGCAATTCCGCGCCATGGGCTATCAGCCTACTGCCGACGAGCTGATCCAGATGCGCATTTTCAAGGTCACGCCGGAATTCATCCACCACATGCAGGACCGCGGGCTCAACAATCTCACCATCGCAAAACTCGTGCAGATTCGTATCTTCAAATTAGCTGAATAAGTTGGACTTGGTGCCGGAACCGGTTCCGATGAGACAATGTCCTCGGATGACTCTTGGCAGAAGCGTGCAACTGGAAGAGGAGAAACGCAGGCATCCTGTCCTGCGCTTTTTTCTTGGTCTTGTAATTCTTGTGATCTTTGCCTTGGTGGCCGGTGTGTTGGGCGGAGCATGGTGGCTCAAACATGCCATGCGGGATTCGCTGCCGCAGCTCGACGGGCAAGTGCGTCTCCCGGGACTGTCGGCTGCCGTAACTGTGCGGCGCGACCAGCACGGCGTCCCTCATATTGAGGCGGCGACACTCGACGACCTCTTTGAGGCGCAAGGCTACATCACCGCTCAGGACCGTCTCTGGCAGATGGACATGGCCCGCCGTCTTGCCGCTGGGGAGTTGGCCGAGCTCCTCGGCAAAAAACTCGTGGACCACGACCGCATGGAGCGTGTTCTGCAGATGCGCGCCACCGCCGAGCGCATGACCGCAAGCCTTTCGGATCGCGACCGAAGATTTTTCGAGGACTATGCCCGCGGTGTGAATACCTATATCGATTCTCATCGCGATCACCTTCCCGCTGAATTCCGCCTGCTGATGTACAAGCCGAAGCCCTGGCAGCCAGTCGATTCACTCCTCATCGGCCTGAATATGGTGCAGACACTCGATGAGCATTGGCAGGACAAATTGAGCAGGGAAAAGATCGAGTCGCGTCTCGGTCCGACGCTCGCCGCCGATCTGTATCCCACAGGCTCGTGGCGCGATCATCCCCCGACGGTTGCTCCTCTCGACCTGACCGCGCCGCAGCAGAGCATCCCCGATGTGCCGCTCGACGAATCGCAGACATCGCTTCACGATCTTCTGCATTTGCGTGAAGTCACCACACAAGACGTTTGCCGCGAATGTATTCCCGGTTCGAATGAGTGGGCGATTTCCGGCGCGCACACCGCCAGCGGCAAGCCGCTTTTGTCGAACGATATGCACCTCGGCCACGGCATCCCGAATGTCTGGTATGAAGTAGATCTCAAGTCCGGCGGATTCCATGTCGCCGGTGTTGCCGTTGCGGGCATGCCTTTTATAACCGCGGGCCGTAACGAGCACATCGCCTGGGGATACACGGCGCTCTACGGCGATACGCAGGACATCTACGTGGAACAGACCAACGGGCAGAGCGAATATCGCAGCACCAGCGGCAGCTGGCATCCTTTTGAACACACGAAGGAAACAATTCGCGTGCGCGGCGGCAGCGACGTGATCGTTGACGTGGAGCGCACCGATCACGGAGTCGTGCTCAACCCCCTGCTGCCGGGCGAGGAGCGCACGCTTTCGTTGCGCTGGGCCGCATACGATGGAAAATCGGCTGGTATTCCGCTCTTCGACCTGAACAGCGCCGTTGACTGGGAATCGTTTCGTCACGCGATGAACGCCTGGTGGGCTCCGACCCTCAATGTCATCTATGCCGACGATCAAGGGCATATCGGCTATCAGGCAGTGGGCTACATTCCGAATCGTCCCACTGGCATCAAGGGGACGCCCATTGCCGACACGCAGCATGAGTGGCAAAACTTTGTTCCATTCGACCAGATGCCGAGCACGCTCGACCCGGCAAACGGCATTCTTGCCACGGCAAACGCGCGCGTCACGCCGGAGAATTACCCATTTCAGCTCACGCTCGAATGGGCCAGCCCGTACCGCAACGAGCGCATCTGGAAATGGCTCTCCGGTAAAGACAAACTCACGCCTGCGGACATGAGGACGCTGCAGACCGATATCTACTCGGAACTGGACCAGGAGTTTGCCCAGCGCTTTGCCTATGCCATCGATCACGCCGGCAAGGCCGATGCGCGCCTGCGCCAGGCTGCTGACCTGTTGCGCTCATGGGATGGCGTCGTCGGCATCGATTCGGCTCCCGCTGCCATCGTTGCGGCGGCCAAGCATGTTTTCTGGCCCATGCTGCTGCAACCAAAGTTAGGCGATGACTGGAAGCTTTATGAATGGGCAGCGAGTGCTTTCGCGCAGGAAGAAATCATCATGCATGCACCCGCGCAATGGCTGCCGAAGAACTATGCGACCTGGGACGATTTTCTGGCAGCCTGCGTGAGTCGTGGGCTCGAAGAAGACCACGCGCCTGCGGAACTGCGCACCTGGCGCTACGGCTACGAACATCCCGTCGATATCGAGCATCCGCTTTATGGCATGTTGCCTTACTTCAAGAAATGGACCGGAACCGGCGTGCAGCCGCAGTCCGGCGATACGAGCACGGTGAAGCAGGTCGGGCGGACCTTTGGGCCATCGCAGCGCTTTACGATGGACTGGAGCAATATCGACGGTTCAACGGAAAATATCGTGATGGGGCAGTCGGGCGATCCGCTCAGCGTTTACTATCGCGACCAGTGGACGTACTGGTATAACGGCAAAACTTTTTCCCTGCCGTTTACCGACCAGTCCATTGCCGCTTCCACTTCGCACACACTACGCCTGTTACCGTGAGGGTTTCATTCCACTTTCCGCATAGTTTGTCGAGCAACGCCACACGGCACCACCGGCGCCGTTCGCTGATTCTAGCCTGCGCCGCAATCGCGGTGTTGCCGCTCGCCTGGCGCGGCACATCATGCGGCCACGACTTCGACTTCCACCTGCAGTCATGGCTGGAAGTGGTCCGCCATTGGAGCGAGGGCATCCTCTACCCGCATTGGGATGCTTCCGCCAACTACGGAGCAGGGGAGCCGCGATTCGTCTTCTATCCGCCTATTTCATGGCTGCTGGGCGCATTGCTCGGCGTTCTATTGCCATGGACCTGGACTCCCGTAGCCTTCTCTATGATCGCATTCGCCGGTTGCGGCCTGAGCTTCTTTGTCATGGCGCGCGAGTGGATGGCGGAGGACGCCGCCGCGGTGGCTGCGTGCGTTTACCTGCTGAATCCTTACCTGCTGTTTGTTGCTTATGAGCGCACGGCCTATGGCGAGTTGCTTGCGGCTGTTCTCCTGCCGCTTCTGGTACTGTATGGCCTGCGCCAGCAATCCAGCGTTCTGCCGTTATCACTGATCGTCGCGGCTTTATGGCTCACCAACGCACCATCTGCGGTCATGGGCTGCTATCTGCTTGGGTTTCTTGCGCTCATCGCGGCCATTCGCGATCGCAGCTATGTCCTCATCGGACGAGCCGCAAGCGCAGTCTCCCTGGGTCTTGGCGTCGCGGCTTTCTACATCGTGCCCGCAGCCTATGAGCAGCGCTGGGTCGAGATTGCGCGGGCTATTGCACCGGGCATGCGCGTCGAAGACAGTTTCCTTTTCGGGCACACCGGCGAAGCTTTTCACGATCAGGTATTGCGCTCTGCATCGTGGATTGCAGTCGCGATGCTGATAGTTTCCGTCACAGCCGCTGTCTTCTCTTCACGGAGTCAGCGTTCCAACCGGCTTCGCCTGCCGCTCGTCATAACGCTGATCGCCATTTGCTTCCTGCTGCTTCCATTCAGCGATGTGCTCTGGAGATATGCCCCGGAGTTAAGGTTCCTGCAATTTCCCTGGCGCTGGCTTCTGGTGCTGGGCCTTGTCATGGCGGCCCTTTTCGGGCTCTCTCTGAGAGGCAGCTTTCTAGAAGCAAAGACGCGAAAGACCATCCTCGTCCGGGCCATCAGCATGCTTGCTCTTGCTGCGGTTATGGCATCGCTGGCGGCTGCTTTCTTCTGGCAGCCCTGCGACGACGAAGACAACATAACTGCACAGCGCGCCACGTTGGGAGATAGCGGCTTCGAAGGCACCGACGAATATACAGCAACCAACGTGGACAACGGAGATATCCAGCAGGATTTGCCGCCGGTTCGCGTGCTTAAGTCCGTCGATGCCGATCAGGCTGACAGTTCGCTTGCCGAGAATCCGGAATGGACAGAGAACGCCGCGGATGCGGTCAATGCCAAAGTGCAAATCCATCTCTGGAAAGCCGAGGTCAAGGAGGTACAGATAGAGACACCTGCACCCGCTTACGCCGTATTTCGGCTGATGGATTACCCGGCATGGCGCGTGCAGGCCAACGGAGACTCTCTTACCGGAAGGCCGCATCGCGACGATGGACTGCTGACCGTTCCGCTTCCTGCGGGTAAATCCATCATCACCGTTCGCTACACTGCAACCGGAGATGTCGAACTGGGCCGTGCAATTTCTCTACTGGCGCTCTGCATCGTCCTCGCAGTCTTTATCCAAACGAAGAGACAGCGAAATCTTCAGTTATCATGAAAAACAAATGCAAGCTGAAGTAAAAGACCTCCTGCTTTCCGGCCAGGAGCTGACCGATGCGGCTCTGGAACGCCTGCTTCCCCCGGAAACTCAGGTGCCCGTTTCCATCCATAAAGCGATGCGCCACAGCACTTTTGCTGGTGGCAAGCGCTTGCGGCCCGTGCTCGTCATGGAGGCCGCACGCATGATTCGCGGCAATGGCAGCCTGCCCGAAGGCGTCGAAGAACTCGGTGCGGCCATTGAGATGCTGCACACCTATTCGCTCATTCATGACGACCTGCCCGCGCTCGACAACGACGATCTCCGCCGCGGCCAGCCCACCTGCCACGTCGTCTACGGCGAAGCCATCGCCATCCTCGCCGGCGACGCCCTGCAGACCCTCGCCTTCCAGACGCTCTCCAGCCTGAAGTGCCCCGCGCCGCAGGCCATCGCCATCGTGAAAGAGGTTGCCACTGCCGTCAACACCGGCGTGGGCGGCGAAAAGCCGGGCGCCTT
>JAATFH010000419.1 GCA_015655315.1 Terriglobales bacterium | reverse complement strand
GCGCACGCGGAAGCGTCCGTCCTGGGGGACGCGGCGCTCGGCGATATCCAGCTCGCTCATGACCTTGATGCGCGAGAGGATCGTCGAGTGGTGCTCGCGCGCAATCGGCGCCATCGCCTGCTGCAGCACGCCGTCGATGCGGTACTTGATGATGACGGAATCGTCATAGGTTTCGATGTGGATGTCCGAGGCGCGCCGTTCCAGAGCGGTGAAGATGGTGGTATCGACGAGACGGATGATCGGGCTGATATCTTCTTCCGACGTCAGCTTCTCGATCGAGATGTTTTCATCCGGGTTGTCGTCGCCGGTGAGAACGTCAAAGGTCAGCCCTTCCGACGCTTCATCGAGGACGCGTTGCGACTGCTCCGTCTTCTTGAGCAGGTCGGTGATCTGCGAAAGCGTGGCGACGCGCGCCGAGATGCGCTGGCCGAGCAGGCTCGAAATTTCATCGAGCATCATCAGGCGGCTGGGATCGCTGACGGCGATGACGAGCCGGTCCTCGTGCTGTTCGAGCGGCACGAAGTTGTAGCGGAACATCATGTCCACCGGCACGGTGCGGAAGAGATCGTGCTGGATGCGGAAGTTTTTCAGATCGACGAACTCACAGCGGTAGCGGATGGCATGAGCTTGTGCGCGGGCTGTCTCGTCCTGCTCGATCGGTATGAATGCTGGTGCCTGTGCCATGAGAACTCCTTGTTATCGCGAAAACGAGCCAGACTGACTGAGCGAGAAGATGGGGAGATAAAGCGCAATCAGAATAATAACCACAACCACGCCCATCACCATCAGAATGGCAGGTTCAATCAGCGCGAGGGACGCCGTCAGCGCCGTCTGCACGTCTTCCTCGAAAAACTCGGCGACGGAATTCAGCATCTGCGGCAATGCGCCCGTCGATTCGCCGACCTCGATCATTTCTGTCGACAGCTCGGGAAAGACTTTTGTGTTGATGAGGCTTTTCGCGAGGCTTTTGCCTTCGCGCACGCTGGCGACCGAGGTGAATACCGCCTTCGCGATGCGCTTGCTGGCGATGGAACGCGCCGCGGTTTCAAGCGACGGAACCAGGGGCAGGCCCCCGGAGAGAAGCGTCGAAAGCGTGCGCGAAAAGAGCGCGACCTGGTATTTCAGCCAGATATTGCCGAAGATGGGCAGCTGGATGCGGAAGCCGTCGATGCGGTCGGCGCCGGAGTCGGTCTTGCTCCAGCGATAGAACAGGTAGCCGATGATCGCCACGCACGGAATGATATAGAGGAAGTAGTGCTGTGCTCCGTTGCCTAAAGCCAGCAGGAAGAGCGTGATAGCAGGCAGTTTGGTGCCGATCTGGTCGTAGAGCAGGGCGAAACGCGGGACCACGAAGGTGATGAGAAAAATGAAGAGGGCGAAGACCAGCGTAATCAGCAGCGCCGGATACACGAGCGATGCCTGCAATTTTTTTCGAAATGTTAACGAGACGCGCTGGAAAGACAGGTAGCGTCCCAGAACTTCTTCAAGGTTGCCGCTGCGCTCTCCTGCCAGCAGCGTTGTCGTGTAGATCAACGGAAATCCGCCCTGTGCTTCAAAGGCGCTGGAAATGGATTCGCCGGTGCGGACCCGGGTAGCAACGTTCTGCAACTGCGCGGAAAACGTCGGATTTTTTTGATTTTTTGCCAGCATTTCGAGCGAACCGAGAATCGGCAGCCCAGCCCGGACGAGAGTCAGAAATTGCTGGTTAAATATAAGAAATGTCTCGAGTTTCGCCTTTTTCTGGGCTCCCCCGAAACCGCGCGGCTTGACCGAATACACGTAATATCCGGCCTGGGAGAAGCGCTGGCGCAATTCTTCGGCGGAGGCGGCGGACTGAACCTGCTCCTGCACGCGCCCGCGTTCATCGGCCAGCTTGATGACGAACTCTGCCATTCCCTTCCACGATACCAGCTTGCGGGCCGGGAAATCCCCTGAAAACCGGCCCGCGCTGCTCTCTCTCTTCGCTTACTAATGAGCCAGACGCAGCAGTGGGCCGCTTCGCTCATTTCGGGTGGGGCAGCGCTCCGAGCTTGGCAATTCTCCCTTTCGGACCGACGATCCAGGGCAGGCTGAGGGCGTTCCAGTTGCCGTCATCGAGGGGCTGCCAGCTCTTGCCGTCGTCGTAGCTGATGTCTGATCCGTTTGTTCCAGCGGCGATCCATGCCTTGGCGTCGGCATCCCAGGCGACGGTTGATCGGTAGCCGTGCGGGGGCTTCGTAGCTGCCGTCCAGTGCTGCCCGCCATCGGAGGTCGAGGCGGCGGTTCCAGCGGATTCGTTGGGCTTTGTGTAGTTTCCGCCGACGGTAACAGCGTGAATAACACCCTGGTGCTGCGGATAAAGTGCCAGGGAAAATACTCCTGCAGCGGAAGAGTTCCCGGTGATTGGAATCTGGTCCTTATCGAATGTCCAGTTGTTCAGGCACTGCTCCGGATGGGAATGGGCAATGCTCATGGTGCAGTCGATTCCGCCCCGGTAAATGAAAGGGCCGCCGAGACCGCCTGTAGCCAGCCACGGCGCAGAAATCTTTCCGAAGACCGGACCAACAAGGACCATGGCTGAATTACTGGCCGCAAAAGCTCCCAGATCTTTTCCTCCCGTACTCAGATCTGCCGAGGCGATGCGTTGCCACGTCTTGCCACCATCTGCAGTACGGAAAAGTGTCAATTTGCCATCGACCGGATCGCCGAACAAGAACCCATTTTCTTTATCTGAGAAAGCGATCGCGTCCCAGAAACCGGCTTTATCTGGATTTGTATATAGCAGGCTCCAGTGGGAGCAGCCGTCGGTCGTCTTGTAGAGCCGCGACTGCTCGCCGGGGCCGCTGGACATGACGATGGCGTTGTCGGCATCCCAGGCCCAGATACCGCGAAAGTCGAGCTCCTCCGCTCCCGGCGGCATCTCGCAGCTTTGCCACATGTAGCCGCTGTCCTCGGTGCGCAGGACGGTGTCATCGGTTCCGCTGGCCCAGACGACTCCTCCGCCGACTGAGTGGATGCCGCGCAGACCGGCTGTAGTCCTGCTGTCCTGCATCACCCAGGGGCCGGATTTGACGGCCTGAGCACAGGCGATTGTAGAGAGGATGCAGCTTGTCAGCACGATTTTGAGCGCGTTCACTCCAGCAGAATACGCGATTTGCGGGTACATCTTTCCTGACAACAAATCTGCAGATGGTATGGCCAGGTGGACCATCACGGCTGTGTCCGAATAGCGCGGCAACACACAAAAAGCAATCACAAATGTCACCAGTTCTCGCCGCATTATGCCCTATAATCGCTCACGCGACAGAAAGCCCTGCGCCTCCAACCAGAGCGCAAAGGTCCCCGTCCCAGGCCCTCCTCCCCACAATCACCATCAGAGAGGAAACCAATGAGGATCGAATCGCCATGCAGATTTTCTACCGCTCGAACTGCTGTCGTCTTTTCACTGCTTCTATTCGCAATCGGGGCCGGGCTTCGCGTGGGCGCGCAGGATGCGCCTAAAGCGCAGGAGCCTGAGTACGCCAACTCCTTTTTCTATCTTGACGCGGAGGGAAAACTGCAGCCGCTGGAACGGGAACCAGTCGGTTTCGGATCGAAGGTCCACGCGATGGGCTTTGGAGGCGCCGATGCTTCCTATCAGGTGAAGGGCGATCATTCGCAGGTCCGTTTCGCCGCAGGCGCGCCGATCACGATCATTGTGAAACTCGAAGACACGAAGGTCGACCCGGCCAACGTGGTGGTCCTCTACCCGTTGGCCGTCAACAAAGACCATCGCCAGCTCATGATCACCAAAGTAGGCTTCATGGGAATGCACGCGAAGAGCGACATGCAGGACAAGCAGATGCAATTGAACTTCGCAAAATACGGTCAGGAATCAACAAAAGTGACTCTGGCCGCTCCCTTGGCGCCCGGAGAGTATGCGATCGCGGTGCAGCCGACTCCCGGCCAGCAGACGATTGCCTACTGCTTCGCGATTAACCCGGCCAGTTGAAAACTTGCTGCGACTGAGGGCCAGAGATCGCGCAGGGTCCTCGGGCCTTGGTTTTCAGAAGTCGGTAGAGGCCGAGAGCGCGTGCCACTCTTCCAGTTCCTTCCGGACGGACGCATTCTTCGCATCGATGCGCGCCAGCGTGTCGGTGCCCAGAGGCAGGCGCACAGGCGGCTGCTCCACGCTGGCGATTTTCAGGAGCGCCTGGGCCAGCTTTGCCGGATCACCCGGTTGCTCGTGGTTACGGCCGCCGGCGATCTCCCGCATCTTGCCAACGGTTTCGGCGTAGTCGGGGATTCTGGTTGCGGTCGAGACCAGTGAACTGGCGTCGAGAAAGTCGGTGCGGAAAAAGCCGGGCTCGATGACGGTTGCATGGATGCCGAGCGGCGCCAGCTCCGCGTGCATCGCTTCGGTGATGCCTTCGACGGCAAATTTGGTCGAGCCATACACGCCCCAGCCGTAGAATCCGGCATAGCCTCCGATCGAAGACATATTCAGGATGCGGCCCGAGCGCTGCTTGCGCATGCCCGGCAATACCGCGCGGGTCACATTCAGCAGGCCGAAGACGTTGGTGCGATAGATACTCTCGACCTCGGCGGCGCTGCTCTCTTCGACCGCTCCCAGCAGGCCGTATCCCGCGTTATTGACCAGTACATCGATGCGCCCGAAGCGAGCCAGCGCCGCGTTGACCGCTTCCTGAACCTGCGCCTCGTCGGTAACGTCCATAGCAACGTTGAAGAGAGTGTCATGCTTGCCCAGAGGATCGAGAGCCTCTGCCTTGCGGGCGGTTGCCACCAGCTTGTCGTCGGCGGCCAGGATTGCCTTTGCAATTTCCGCTCCGAGTCCCCGGGAAGCGCCTGTAACGAACCATACTTTCTGTGCCATTGCACCCTCCTGTAAACGCCGGGAAAAGTCTCCGCCGAGCAACGGCAGGGCGGCAAAACTTGAGAACAACCAGGCGGTGACTTGCCAATGGCGTCCCGCGTTCAAACTGATGCAGGAGAACTGTAGCAGGGTGCGCAGATTTAAGCGGCAGGTTCGTGATGGCTGTGGCGTGCCCGCTCCCGCTTGCGCAGGAGATGGCTGAAGCGGCGCAGGAACAGGTCCATGCTGCCGCCCTGAATCACGATGGAGAAGAGAACCACGATGTAGGTTGCGGTGAGAATCCACTGGCGGCCCAGGTCGCGCGGCACGGAGAGCGCGAGGGCGATGGAGAGACCGCCGCGCAGTCCGCCCCAGCTGAGCACCAGCAGCGAACTGGAGTGCTCGCGCTGTATCAGCTTCAGCAACCCGAGCACCAGGGCAACCGAGACGACACGCACGGCGTTGACAACCGCGATCGAAGCCGCTCCGAAGATCATCGATGGCTGGTCGAAGGAGATGATGAGGAATTCGCAGCCGAGAAGGACAAACAGAACAGCGTTCTGCACCTCGTCGATTGCGGTCCAGAAATGGTCGATCTCGACATGGGAAATTGCGCTCACAGGGTGGCGCATGTTGAGACGGCGCAGGGCGATTCCGGCAGTGACCGCCTCAAGCGGCGCGGAGAGGTGGAGAGTGTCGGCGATGGCATAGCCGCCGAGTGCTAGCGCGAGGGTGAGGAGAATTTCGATGTGATAGCCCTCGATGGCCTGCATGAGGTGGGAGACGAACCATGCCAGGGCGAGTCCGAGCACGATGCCGCCGCTGGTTCGCAGCAGGAGCAACTCGCTGAGATGGGACAGGGTAGGCACGGTGCCCCGGGCCGCTTCGAGAAACGTTAAGAAGAGAACGGCGGCGATGCCATCGTTGAAGAGGGATTCTCCGGCGAGCTGTGCCTGCAGGTTCT